>JAGBXE010000124.1 GCA_017629455.1 Kiritimatiellia bacterium | reverse complement strand
ATAAGCAACAGGCACAAGCCCCACCGTAACATCTTGATGCTTATCGGCATATGCTCTTGCGAATGTAGCAGCTAGCCCCGCACCGACAGCTTTAGGCTTCTCCCAATGAAACGGTTCAACGGCCTCGCGCCAAGTGCCGTCTTTACTCATGACGAGAACGCGCTCGTGCGAGACGCGATTAGATGCCGTAAGCGTGCCCCTTCCCGACATATTAGACTGCCCGGCAAGAACAAAAAGATGAAACTTCGACCGGTCAGTGGGCACCTGCACGGCGGCAAACGCTAAATTCGCCAAGCAAATGACAGCCGCAAGAAAGGAGCACGCTGTTTTCACAATTAATTCTCCTCAGCTGCCGCATTCATCTCACTTAAACTCGTGCGGCCATCATAAAGAGCCTTGCCGACAATAGCCGCTCTAAGATTTGGCTTATTTAATGCCTTAAGCGCCTTAACGTCTTCAACAGAAGAAATACCGCCCGATGCTGTTATTGCGCACGTGGGCGCGGCATCGCAAATCGCCGCCATCTGCACAAGGTTTGGCCCTTGAAGCATACCGTCAGTTGCCGTATCCGTATAGATAATCGTAGTTACACCTGCTGCAGCAACTGCCTTTGCCAAGTCTACAGCCTTAACAGCCGTAGTTTCCACCCAGCCCTTCGTTTGAACAAAACCATCGCGAGCATCAATACCGACAGCTATCTTGTCACCATAAAGCTCTACTGACGCGGAAAGAAACTCCGGGTCTTCAAGCGCCGCCGACCCAATAATCGCACGAGTTGCCCCTGCCTCAATAACGGCAGCTAGCGCCTCTGGCGTGCGGATTCCACCGCCAACTTCAACTGGCCCTTCAAACGATTCAATAATGCGGCGAATCGTCTCAGCGTGACGGGGCGCTCCGGCAAAAGCCCCGTCCAGATCGACCACATGCAATTCACGCGCGCCCTGGGAGCGCCAATCGGCCGACTGCGCGGCCGGATCGTCGCCATAAACAGTAACGTCATCGGCGCGACCCTGCCGAAGCCTTACACATTTACCATCTTTAAGATCGATAGCGGGCAGAATAACCATAGCATCCTTTCTTCGGCAGCTTAACATGCAGCCGACACTGACAAATGACAAATTGGCGAACCGGCGAATACGCCTATGGCCGAGGGAGGCTCCATCGGATTAGATTACGCCTTTCGATGACGGTACGCCTTTTTCCAGCGGATCGACAGCTTTGGCCTGGCGAAGCGCGCGGGCAAACGACTTAAAAAGCCCCTCGCACACATGATGCGCCTCATCGCCATATACTTGGCGCAGATGAATGTTCGCACGAGATTCTACACTCACTGCGCGGAAAAACTCCTCGACGAGCTTTACTTCAAAGTCTTTCACCATCATGTGCTTAATTGGGCACTGCATGACGAGAAAAGGCCTACCTCCTAAATCAAGGGAAGTTTCGCACAGTGCTTCATCCATTGGAATAGAAGCAAAACCGTAACGCACGATTCCTTTGCGATCTCCAAGCGCTTCATTTAGCGCCTTACCCAATACAAGGCCGACATCTTCTACCGTGTGATGATAGTCGACATCGAGATCGCCCTTCGCCTTGACCGTAAGATCAATAAGCGCGTGCTTTTTCAAGAGCTCCAGCATATGGTTAAAGAAACCTATGCCAGTATCAATCTCGCCTTCTCCTGAACCGTCAAGGTTGAGAGAGAGCTTTATTTTCGTCTCTTTCGTATCCCGTTCGAGTTTTGCCGTTCTCATAAGAGCCATATTATACCAAATGTTCTCATGTTTGCGGCAAGTGTGCCAAAAGAAGAGGCTTCTTTAACTAGGGCTCTTGCTTACTGCGCATTTGATATAATACTAGGCAAGATGAATGTTAAAGAACAGTTGGCGCACGGCGATGCGTGAAGTTGCCTTTAGTTGTAACGACGCAGGCTCGCCGTTCCTAAGTGTCACCGTGTGGTCTCTTCTCTCGCACTACGCGAGTGATGAGCCTTTGCGCATCAATATTTTCGAAGGCTGGGGCGGCCACTCGGTAGAGCATAAAAACGCATTAAAAGAAATAGTCTCGAAATTCCCTTTCGCGCAACTTCGGTACATCGATGTCGAAAAGCCTCTTGCTAAGTACGTAAATAAAATAGGAGAGCGCCCAGGTTCGAGATGGAACATTTTTACATGGACGCCCGTCTTCACCCCGCTCCTAATTCCAGAAGCAACGGGAAACGTCATTCATTTCGACATCGACATGCTCTTTAATGCCGACGTTTCACCCCTTTTTGAACTTGACCTTTCAAACCACCTAATATCTTGCTCCTACGAATACGATAAGTTCAGCGGCCCTGGGCATGAGATATGGGATTCAGGCATCTTAAAACCGGAAGTAGAACGGTACTTTAATACGGGCGTACTCATTTTCAACGCCGAAAAATGCCGCGCGGAAAAAACGTGGGAGAAAATAGTCGATTGGTATACCAACCACAGAGATATCGCAGAGCGCATTGAACAGGACGCTTGGAATGCGCTCTACCACGACAAAGTTCTTCCTTTGCACGTTAAATGGAATTTTCACGATAGAAACATAAAAACATATGCGCGCTCTCACGCTGAGGCGAAATACTGGCTCGGCAACGATCCGCGCGAATGTCTTGAGGCTGCAACATCTCCGTGCATTCTTCATTTCTGGGGGCCTAAAAAGCCGTGGAAACCATCTCATAGGCCGTACCGCAAGCTTTACCACGCCGCGATGCGCGCCGTAAAGCTTAAGCCACCACGCGAACAGCTCACGGCTTTTATAGACGATTTCAAAACATCGAGGCGGCTAGATAAATTCCGCGAAATACTTAAAATACCGCCCGAGTTATTCACCAAGGTCGCGCCGAAGATGGATGATATCATTCGATGTATGCGCCGTCGCAAAGCTGTAAAGTCGCTAAAACACGCTTTGCTTCTGCCATTTGAATGGCTCGGCATTTACATAGGGATAACTATTTTGCCGCGCGTTAAACTTCTAACGCTCATACGCATTGCGGATACGTTAAGCTCGGTAATGTACTTCTTTGATGGGCGCGGCAAACGGCAGGCCCTCGCCAACCTCCACGTAATAATGGGTTGCGAACAGGGCAACGAAGGAACTTTCATGTTTGATGCGGCAAAAGCCCAGTACAACCCAACGCCGCGCGAAAGGAAAATCATTAAAGGCGCATACCGCAATATGGCGCGCGCCGTCGCTCACGCATTCTGGACTTATAAAAACGCCGAAGCAAAGGTTAGAGAAGCGGGCGAAATGTCGCCAAAGGTAAAGGCATTTCTTGCTGAAAACCGACCAGCCGTTACAGTTTCCGGCCATATAGGATGCTGGGAGATCCTATCTCAACTCGCTTTTCTAGAAGGCCACCGCATAATGTCCGTCGCAAAAGACATTGGATCAAAGGGCATAACGCGCCTGCTGACGAATGCGCGCAGCTCGATCGGTCAAGAGATCGTTTCAGCAAAAGGCGCTTTCCGCCCACTGATGGCCGGGATAAAAGACGGCAAATCGATAGGGCTTCTGATCGACCAGCGCGTAGACCCTGCCGACGGTGGAGTATGGGTACGCTTCCTCGGGCGCCCCGTATGCCTGTCGGCCGCCCCCGCCTTCTTTGCCACTAAAGGTAAGGCGCCGCTTCTGATTGCCTGGTCGCGGCCCCTGCCAAACGGGCGCTACAGATGCGAATGGCTAGAGCTTATTTCACCAGATGAAGCTAAAGACATATGGGCTACGACACAAAAATGCGCACGCGCGATAGAAGGCATAATTAAACGCCATCCCTCGCGCTGGGCGCTTAATTACAATCTTTTCTGTCTGGGAGCACGAACAAAAGACCTTGAAGCGCTAACGGAGCGTGAATCAAAGCAAAAATGAATAAAGAGAATACCGAAAATGCAGTAATTGCAGGAACCCTTGCCTATGCCGCCGCAATTGTGATGCCGCTGCAATCATACTTAGCAAACGTATCTCTGTTTCCGTTTTCTTTTGGCCGCCTCTTTCTAGAACTGCTCATCGTCTTTTCTGCCATATTTACCATACTTTTCGTACTTCTAACATCTCTAAAGCGCATTAAATTTCTTAATACTATCGCGCGAGCCGTATTCTTGTCAGCGCTCATTTGCATCTATGCAGAATCGTCCTTGCTTTCATTCGGGCTTCCCGAAATAAACGGAGGCCATCAAAGCGAGCTCTTTTCAACAAGCCGGACAATATGGGATTCATGCGTATGGGGCGCAATACTTGCTGCGTCCTTTGCCGCCGCCTTTAAGATCGGTTCAGCCGTAAAATGGATTCCGATCGCTCTAGCCGTTATGCTTACGGCCTCTCTTTTCGATGTAAAAAAAGAAGTCGCTGAAAATGCCCCGCAACAATTTGCCCGATCGCAGGAACGCAAAAAAGGCGGCGTAATAACTTCAGGTTTTGAATGGCAGCGCGATGTTATCTCAAACTTCAAATTCTCGCGCGAAGAAAATATTCTCATATTTATCCTCGACTCAATGCCAGGGAACGTCTCGACAAAAACTATTTCGTCGATGCCTGAGCTTGCAGCAAAATTCCCCGGGTTTATCGCATTTACTAATAACATCGCGATGCACGACTGCACCAAGCGCGGGCTTCCCGGGCTTATGACTGGCGAATATTTCGATCCTAAAACATCTTCACCTGCCGAATATCCAATATCTATCTACGGCGAAAAGTCATTCCTCGTTCCCTTCGTAGACAGCGGCTGGGAAACATCATTTGCACCTGACTTCTTGCCTTACGGCTTTACGAGTGCGTCCATCACCACTAGAGCCGAAGTCAAAGGAAAACAGAAACGCGATTGGGCGGCTATATTACGCCGCTCGAAAACCGTACCCTATTTAAGCCTTTTCGACATAACAGTCTTTCGCATTTCGCCCTACGCTGCAAAAGCCCCGTTTCTTTATGCCAAAATCCGCCACGATCCCATGTTCGGACAGGACGAATCAAATTTCTGGTACGAACATGCAATGTACCGCACGTTGGCAGAATCTACCTTCAGCGCTTCCCCTCGCGTGCTCGGCGTCTTTCACAGCCGCGGAGCGCATCCGCCCCTTGCCTTCGATAAAGATGGCAACAAACTTTCAGAACTTAAATGGGGTGGCGACGCCCTTCATGACCTTGTCCTGAATCCACTTTACAACCTTGGTCGATTGATGGACAGTTTGCGCGAAAAAGGAATTTACGAAAATTCATTTATCATCGTAGCTGCCGACCACGGAGTCGTCATTGCTCCGCACGAACATGGGCACCATCCATCTGAATCAGCTATTCTCTGGATTAAACCAAAGGGCTCATCAGCGGCGCTTTCCTACTCCAATCAGCCAACGAGCTATTCGAAAATTGCCCCCCTTATGCGTGCGCTCGCAAATGGTGATGTTGGCAGTGCAAAAATTATTGAAATCCTTCACACAGACAACAGGCTTTTCCGCTATCAGGATGCCAACGATCAATATCACGACAACGTCATTGGTCCAAACGGAACTATTATCTCTAGGAATGACTGGTGAACACATACTTAATAAATCTTGATAGAAGCCCCGAAAGGCTTGCATTCATGCGCGATCAACTCGTCGCAATGAATATTGACTTCACTCGAATTCCTGCAATTGACGCTCGCAAGCTAACGCCTTGCGAACGGAAAAAAGGTTTTTCAAAAATCCGCTCCTTTATAGCCGCGCGCAAACGATTAAGCGATGCTGAAGTTGCGGTTGCCCTTTCGCACATTGAATGTTGCAAGAAGATCGCCAACTCCACCGCTCCTTGCGCACTCATCCTTGAAGATGATGTCATTCTTGAAGAAGGCTTTGCAAAAGCTCTTAAACGAGTAGAAGCTTTTATCGACCCCAATCGCGCTCAATGCGTATTACTGTCAGGCTATGGGGTACCCAATGCGCAATCGATTCCAGAAGAAATTCGCCGCGTTTCTTCGGCATGGTGCGCCGATGCTTACGTTCTAACTAAGCCTGCTGCCAAACTTATCCTACGAGCAAACAGCCCCGTAATCACTGTAGCCGATTCCTTCAAAAGGTGGCGCAAGCGCTTTGGCCTTGAATTGTACAGGGCATTCCCATCAACGGCGCGTCAGGATGATGAAACTTTTGCAAGCGAAAATCTTGTACTTCCAAAGTCACCAGCTCTAGTGCGCGCGTTTACTGCTGTACTAGACTATATCCTCTGGAGGCTGACAGGAAAATGAACAAAGGCCTTTCGATAGGAGTATTAAGCTGGCGAGCGCATGAAACATTGCGCAAGACCCTTTCGTCATATGTGAAAGCAGCTCTTGCCGCCAACGCCGAAGAATTTAAAATTTTCTTCAATGAATTTTCAGAGCAGGATCGCGCGCTCGCAAATGAATTTGGCATTGACGCATGCGGAGACGAGCGCAATCTTGGCATATGGGGTGGAATGGATGCGTGCGCAAAGGCTCTCACGGGCGATGTAATACTATTGCTGCAAAACGATTGTCCTGCCATATCAACCCCAGAGGAAACGGCAAAATACATCAACGAAGGAGTTGAACTGATCCGCTCTGGCCGGGCAGATATTATCAGATTGCGCCATCGCTTCAACCAGGGTGAAGGCATCTCGTATAAAAGCTTTTTCAAATACCACTACGTAAAAGATCTCGACGAACGCTCGCTTATGTACGGCGATGTAGGCGTTCCTGCAAACGCTACGACCGACACCTTGCGCCGGCTTATTATGCGCTCCTTGCGCCCTTTTGCCGCAAGACGCCGCTTAATAGCCGCGATACATCTTGAAAAGAATCCCGAAAAAATATTGCCGCGCTATATTCGCCGTGATGGGAATTTCCTTATCGCCGACTCCGCGATAGCTCAATTCTCAGAGCAACCGCTGCTTATATCAAAGTCTCTTTACTTTAAACTTTCTGATTGGTGCCGCGCTCACCCGCGTAGCCGCAGAATAAACGGCGCGCCCGTAATGGAGCACGCTCTCAGGTCGTCATTTTGGATGCGCGGCGGCTTTAAGATCGGCTTTTGCGACACAGGCATATTCACGCACAATCGATACGATGACAGTTGGCGTCCAAGCCACGTAGCTTTCAATAAAAAAATATCGAAGGAGCGTACTTGAAAATAGGCGTTATCATCCCGGCATACAATGCCGAGCGTTACGCGGCTGAGTGTCTAGACTCGCTCATTGCGCAGACATACGCCGAATGGGAAGCGTACATTATGGATGACGGCTCTACCGATAATACATTGTCCATTTTGCGCGATTACGCACAACGCGATGCACGCTTTCGTGTGTGGCATCAAGAAAACAAGGGGCTAGTAGGCACGATGAACGCCCTTCTTGACCGCCTTGATACCTCAATAGAGTTAATCGCGTTTCTTGACATCGACGACTTTATTCATCCGCAGATGTTTTCCAGCCTCTGCGAAGTCTTAAACCGCACCGGCTCTGACGTTGCTGAATGTTCTATTCGCCATGTACCAGCCGATGCAACTGCGGCAAAGACATTTTCTGACTGTTTACCTGCATCAAGCGAACGCCTCATTGACGATATGTCAATCTACTGGCTGCATCGTACATCTCCAGATGGATGGATAAACAAGCAAAACAAGCTTTACCGCCGTAAGGCAATCGGGAATTTGCGCTTTCAGCCTACGCTTTCTTACGAAGACGACTACTTTTTCGCCTGCGAGGTCAATGCTAACATATCGCGCAAAGTAAAAATTGATGCAGAATTGTATGCATATAGGGCAACACCAAACTCCTCTACGGCCTCAATACCTTTCAGTAAATACGTGCAAGCAACTCTTGAGCGCATACGGTTAAGCTTTACCGTATTTCTAAATGCTGGGCGCGTTCCAAAAGCGCTTGAAGCCGGATTCCGTGCCGACCTTGCCAAAGACGCCTATAGAATGTGCATACGCAAAAATCTCAAAAAAAATACGAACAGGCGCTTGAGGCGTGAGTTGTTTGCGCTCGCGGGAGAAGCTTTTAAACGCCTTGAGAAAGACCATCAATTTAGCCCAATTGGTCTAAACCCGATCCAAAAACTCGTCTATAAATCTTGCCGCTCAGGGCATTATCTTGTAGCTCGACTATTGGTGGCTTTCACCTAATTTTGGTATAATAAAACCACATGAAATCTTATGATCTTGCTTTCGGTTGCGGGTTCTCCTGCGGCGTCACATCAGCGCTGAG
Organism: Kiritimatiellia bacterium; assembly: GCA_017629455.1. The sequence goes on along the minus strand of JAGBXE010000124.1, from coordinate 1,960 downwards.
AGAGGCGGGGCTTCAGTTTGCCTCGTTTCCTTTCGACTGGACGGCAACACCAAGTTTCATCAAGGCTGCTAAGACCATTGCTGAAGGCTTTGACCATTGGCTTGAAAAAGAAGATCTTGAGCTGGTCGACGTTAAGCACAGCGGCATCAATAAGCGCATATACGCCAACAGGCGCACCGGGTTTGGTTTTGTTCATGATTTTTCGCTTTTTCTTACGTCTGACGCCGCTTACGAAGCTGAAAAGAAAAAGTACATGCGCAGGATTGAACGCCTGGAAAACTCGCTTTCCGCTTCTGCCCGCGTTCTTGCAGTAGCAGCAGAGTGCCCATTGCTATCGCCCCTTAAAATGGAGACGCTCAAAGAGACTAAACGCATATTTGAAACGCGCTTCCCGAATACGGTTTTCGACCTTTTATACTTCCACGCCGTTGATGGTGCAACTAAAGCCTATGTTGAATCAGAAAACGATGGCATAACAGTTGTCGGGTGTGAATACCGCAAGTACATGCCCGACGGAGCATTACACCACGAGATAGACAATTCACAAATCGCAGCGTTCCTGAAAGCAAATTATACCGCCAACGATCCGCGCAGCGACGAAGAAAAAGCGCTTTACAACACCAACTGGCGAAAGCAACATGCTTCACGGTGGCACGGGCGCAATTTCATCGAAAACTTCATCAACAAAACTGCGTTCAGGCAATACCGAAGGCTCGAAAAATTTCTTGCTCGCAAAGGTATTGTGCCGCCAGAGGCTCCTCTCTGGTTCGTTAATGAAGATGAGCCGAGGTAAAAAAGATGAACAAAGTTTTTACATTCTGGGAGCCGAAAGAGAAAGCACCTGGCTACGTGCAACTTTGCATGGAGACGTGGAAAGACCGTCTTCCCGGTTACGAGACTGTAGTTCTTGACTATGATTCGCTAGGCGATTGGCTTACCCAAAGCGAGCAAGACGCAATACTCTGCCGCAAAATGACGCTTGCCATGCAGTCCGACTGCATACGCTGCGCTATTTTAAAGAAACATGGCGGGATATGGATGGACGCGGACACAATTCTCACAAAGCCACTTGACGAAAGATTCTCCGCTGCCGACTGCACAATCGTCGCACGCCGCCAAGACGGGCACCTTGTCCATTACGCTGCCTACATCAACGCTCCAAAACGCGAAGCGAAATTTCTCTGCGATTGGTATAATGAGCTTGTTCCCCGGGTCGCCAAAGCAGAACGCTTTAGGTCAAGCTGGCTAACAAGGCTTCTCCACCGCAAACAATGGAAGCTCATACGCAGGTGGAACTACTGCGTCAACGCTATCATCGACCCCCTTGCCGACACCGCCGACCCTAAGGATTATGCATGGATCGATAAAGACGCTATCTTTGCCGTACCAGAAGAAGAGCTTATGACAACAGGCTTAGATGCAGTTGCGGCATATCAGAAATATTGGTTTGAGCCTGGCGAAATTGACGATGTATTATCGAGATGCGCCGGAATGATTATGCTTCATAATTCATTTACCCCTGATCACATTAGGGCGCTTCCAAAAGAAGATTTCCTCGCAACTGACACGCGGATAGCGAAACTTCTTAAGCACCTGCTTGGGAAATGAAAATCTCCGTCGTCATCCCTGTATACAATGCCGAAAAGTATCTTCACTTTTCGCTCGGCTCTGTATTGGGTCAGACACACACCGATTGGGAATGTATCTGCGTCGATGACGGCTCTACCGATAGATCTGGGGCGATTCTTGATGAATACGCAGCTAAGGATTCGCGCTTTCATGTCATTCATAAGGCGAACGGGGGCGTTTCATCCGCTCGCAACATGGCTCTTCAAGCCGCCACAGGCGAACTTATTGCATTTCTTGACGCTGACGATGTTTGGCATCCAATGGCACTTAGTATTTCGGAAAAAACTCGTGCAGAGACTCAAGCCGATGTAATTCGCTTTCATTTCAAATT
>JAGBXE010000123.1 GCA_017629455.1 Kiritimatiellia bacterium | reverse complement strand
TCGGAATACGGCAACCTTAGGCGCGAAAGTTTCATAGCGCCATTTTGGATCGCCCCAAATATAGCCGGAATCCAACTTAACGCCATCTTGTTCTGCATCAAGCATCATCGAGACGCCATCGATCGACAATTTGTCAAACTGGTCGGCACGGGCGAGAATCTGCTCTGGAGTTGCTCTGCCGATATCCCAACCAGTAGCAATAAATTTAGTGCCGTATCCACCGCCCGTAGCAGCACCTGCGCAAAGAAGTGATCCAAGCAGAAAGAATATACTGCGCATTATCGAACCCCCTTAGATAAATCTTTATCCAATTTTATCACCTGCTCGCTAAATACCATGTTTTGGAATACAATCAAATCTCCGTCAATGCGCCAAAGTTTTGGATAAGTGTCAAACAATGCTTTCATCTTCTCGTTCGAAAGAATACGCGCAGCCGAAGGAGCTTGCGCTCCACTTACAAGACGCCCTGCAGGAGCATCAGTATCAAAACTGCGTAAAGACGCATCTCGAACTTCTCCACGCTCGCTCTTAGCCGTAAATTGCACAATAAGCGCGTCGACATCAGACGGCCCGCGCACAAGCGCCGAAACTTGCCGCCACCCATCATCATCGGCCTTCTCGCTAGTTGCCTCAACAAACCAGATTGGCGGAATATCCCAGCACCATTTTCCATCCCTCACCCAATATGCTGCTACCCTCACATCGCCGCGCACGCGTGCAGACAAAGCATACGGAACGCGATTTGTCATATCGATTAACGAGAACGATTTTGTTACACTTTTGCCTTCCGTATTCTCAATAACAAAATCGCCCTTATCGCCAAGAAGATTAGGTGCTTTACCTTGAGCTGTAATTTCTTTAAGGCGCTCTTTGAAATACTTCTCGCCATTTATAAGAAGCGACAGCTTATCGTTAAGGCCGATCATATCCTGCCATGTGCGACGCTGATTAAAGCGCAGCGACCAACGCGTCTGATCTAGCCCATCATCGCCCCAGTCTATCAACGAAAATTTCTCGCCATAAAGCCACACATACTCGTCGGCCGCACGCGCAGCTGCTTCAAGATTCTCACGAAAATGTTCGGCGCGAGAACCGTTGCGCGGCCCGCGATACCAGTGGTTCGGCTGCCCTTTTAGCTTACCCGACATCCGCAGAGGCCCAATCGTATATTCATCGAGATAAAGCCCGAAGGAATAACGCACGAGCGCACGGTACTTGGCGCGATTTTCAGGTGCAACCACACTTACCATGTGTGAAAGAACTTCAACTGCGACCCTGTCGAAATCGCCGCGATACGCTTCATACGAATAGGCATTTTCGTTGCCTTCTATGAAAACGGCCTGCGGGGGAATGACGTCCAGCATGCCGTCGAGGAACGCACACGTCAAACGGCCGCTCGCACGCAATGTCGCCTGCGGATCGGCGGAGACGTGCGCATATTCGTTGTCGATAAAAGCCCAGAAGAAAAGAAGCGTGATGTCGGGAAACTCTTTGAAGATGGCGCCGAAGATTTCGCGGCCTCGCGCCCGCACGCGCGCTACCGTGGCATCGTAATCGCCGTCGCGCGCTGCGTCGTAGCGAAACTGCCGCGTACCGTGGTAATCTTCGTTGTCTATGAGAATGCCTTTGAGGCCGCCCGCTTTTGCGGCATACGCCAACTCGCGGAAATTGCCGGCGATACGCGCCCATGCTGCGTCATCGTCCCATGCAAAGCGCTTTTTGTGGCGCGGCTGCGAGCTGCAGACGACAAACGAATGACGCAAATTCTTGTAACTGGTAATTGATTTATACGTCTCGATCGTCTCCTGAAGCGTATCGCGCCGCCATGGCAGATCGGTTGTAATAGTTTCTGCGTTTATCACCGTTCCGTCGCTTTGCGTAAGGCGGCGCAACCCCAATGTTATTCCAGAAACCGGCAGCGCATCAATATCGGAAGCGCGCTTAAGAACCTCGTCGGGGGTGGCAAGCCCTAAATCCCAACCGTGGTAGACAATCTTAGTTCCATACCCGCCAGCACACACAGACAATATCAAGAATGCAGCACTTAAAACAACACCACCCCGAACCGATTTCATAATTTGCTCCCAAGCTTATTTCGCAGAACTAGGTACAGCTGCCACAATAGGCTTTAAGTTAATGACAAAACGCGGCGGACGATACATCTCCTCTGTAGGCAAAACGCCAACCCTGTGAAACAATGTCCAACTCTTCGGGTCGTAACTCTTCCCATTTGCTTCACCTCCACGCAAAAGACGTTTGCCGAGCGCAGAAGGCGTAAGCGGGCCTACAGGATCCACACCAAAAGATGGCAACGCAAGCCAATATGGAAATGTTCCAGAGAGATATGTTCCATTATCATGCGCCCAATCAAGAACGGGTTCGCAGCGAACATTAAAGTCGTATATTCCCCATTTATTAGGCGCTTTTAGCCCTACTTCATACTTGGTAGGATCCGTACCATCAACACTTAATGCCCAAAACGCCGCGCGAACTAAATTAGATATTGTTTCATCGCTATCTTCTTTCACACCGCCAGTAGCATAATAAGTATTCGTCCCGGCGCTCATCGCTAATTGCCATTGAGCATCTGTAGGCAAATCCACAAGTAATTCACTCTGGCCAGTTGCACCTGTCCTTGCACGAAGCTTCCCTACAAAGCTTTCGGAACTTACAAGATGACCAGTCTGAGGCCAACATATAGCCGTCTCGCCATCGTCAGCTACTTCACCGCGCAAATCTAAATAAGTATATTTCGTGCCCGCAGACGGTGTCATTGCAGCAGAGGAACTATTGGGGTTTTGAATACGCGCATACTGCGCAGATGTAAGCGCAAAAACCTGATAGTAGTAATCACTCGTATAAACTATTGTACGCAACGAAGAAGAACGCCCGATGGCACCGCACGTACCATTATCACCGAAACGCGCACGGAACTCAGCCTCTGAAGTTCCTAGATCATACGTGCCTGCTGGGATTCGCCGAAAAACTAATTTAGTCCTCTTATGTTCGCTAGTCCACCCGCCTTCTGGAACATCAGGGAGAAACGAATAGCCGCCGTTAACAAGATCAACTACAAGGTAGGTGCGCGGATCGTTCGCAACGACTTCAGCCCTTACCTTAAAATTAACTAGCGTCTTCCCGCCATAGCCTGCAGCAACAGGATCCCATTCAAATCTGTTCTGCCCTGGCCTAACGAAGAATGCTCCCCTACTTCCTATCGAGACCAGATTTACTGGCGTATTCTGGCCTTCCCAGGTTGCAACAAACGTAACCGACGTAGGAGTAGAACCTTTATAAACATAGTCGACATCGACGATTTCGCTCCAAGGCCACCGCTGACGGTACGTAAGATTTTCAATAAGCTCGCCTTCCGTAGACTCTGCTTGAAGCGTGCAAGCCAAAAGTGCCGCAAATGAGAAGAGAAGTTTTTTCATATAGCCCTACCTTTCTAAAATTAACGAACGATGATAGTCAAACCGGTAATGCCATTTTTCACAGTGCGCGAATACCGGATATTACCATCCATCAAAAGTTTTACTTGCATTGATATGTTTTCATCAGCATTTAGGACATCGTACCCACTTAAGCCTTCAAGATCGATAATTCCCGATAGACCTTTTAAATTATTCCATTGGAGAGAAAGCTCAGTTACGCCATAACTTGCAGCCCACTGCGCATCGTAAGCGAACACATTACCGCCCGTCATCGCACGTTGAGCGGAAGGCCGCCTAGAGCGTACAGTTATGCCTCCGCCCTGGACGCCAGGAATTACCGCCACACGCGCCTCATAACGAGACAAGCGCTTATCACCGGCATACTGCTCTAATACTAGAAAATAAAGTTCTTCCGCAGTTCCGTCGCCGGCGGCGATTTTGTACGAACCGTAATTCTCGGCGTCCGAGCGCTCGAAATCGACACGCGAGCCAGCCGACGTGCGCAAATTGGTGATTGCAAGCCGAGCCGAATCCGCCCCGTCACTCCAAGGCCACAATATTTCTTCGCTTGGAGTTAGGTGCGTTTGCCAAACGCGCCCACCCGCCGGCCGCACGGTGAGCCCAGCAGATACGGAAAACACGCTTGCAAACGCCATTATAGTAAAAAAGACCAATCTTTTCATACTGTTCTCCAAGCAGCCACCATGATTTACTATGCTAAAAGCATCACTTTGTGTCGATTATATCACAATCTTTTTCGACATATCAAGCGAATGTAATCCCCCTCCCCCCTCCTCTTCCCTATTCCCTCTTCCCTCACCAATCATATATAGCACATCTTCTATAGAAGGGTACGACCCTTTTGTACTATTGAATTCTCATTTGACGCCCCTCCCTCCAGGATAATGAGGTGGTGTCACCGTATATTTCTCGACTTCCTTAAAACGGCGAAGGATATCCGCCTTTTGTTCTG
>JAGBXE010000122.1 GCA_017629455.1 Kiritimatiellia bacterium | reverse complement strand
GCCTCTCAATATTCCCGCTAATATAACACTAACTGCCGTTGACACCAACTCCACAATTGTCCTCAAAGCTGATTGCGACACCACGATTTCAAACTTCAATGCGACTAAAGGCCGCTGGGTAAAACGCGGCACGGGAACGCTGACAATCGACATCCCGGCCGACACGACGTACATGGTATGCCCTGTTCACACCGGCCCACAGGCTTCCTCCCCCGACGTAAACTCCACGAACCACAATGCCACATTCCCGGAAGACGGATCCGAACCTTCCGACATCCACACTACACTCGGAGTTGCCGAAGGCGAACTGCGCTTCGCCGGCCACGGCAACTCAAGAGCACGAGTTTTAGGCGTTACGATGGTGGGCTTACCAACTTCGTCAGGAACCGGCGGACAAACACTTACCTTAGATAACGTATTCTTCGATTGCACAGAAGCTAACTACGTGTATAACGGCTGGCAGAACAGCTCTAAACTTAAGAACCAACACTCAGTCATTAAAATAATTAATGGCGCAAGGCTTGCAGTAAAAGCCACAATGCCCGGTTATTCTTGCACCGACGCCAACAGCTCGATCGTATACGCGATAACAAATGGAACATACTCATTTTCCTCTAGCGGCGGCGGCTACCTTTCGCGCGGTTACGCGGGCACTGGCACAAGAGCAATAGTTCGCTACCACCTCAACGCTTCGCAGATGTACACTACAGAAAAAGCCAATCTCGACGGCTCTCTTGAATTAGACCTTGATAACGGCTCTACATTTTCAACCGAAGACGGCAAGCCCGTATCATTCAACAAAGGCAACGACAACCGCCTTTACGGCGAAATACTTGTAAGGGGCGGCTCGACATTTATGTTCTCAGGAATTAACGAGCCCGCTCAAAACCGCGATTTTACAATCGCCTTCGACAACGGCAAATGGGTGTACGACGCTAACAATGGCGACAAAACGTATCCCGCATCGCAAAACGGCCATGTTATTTACGAAATGCGCGGCAGAGGCGCGATCTTAAGCCCAGCAGAAGGTTGCACATTTACTACTGAAGCTCCATTCACCGGCGAAGGCGGCGTAGTCAATGCGGGGCTTGGAACTATTGCATTTGCCGACGGTACCGCCCTTTTCAAGGGAACGGTTGAAGCGATAAACGAGGCTAGCACAGTCGATTTCTCAAACTGCAACCAAACGCTTGAGGGTAACGGCTTCAAGGGTGCTGGCACAATTAAAGGCGCTACGATTTATAAGGCTAAGCTTCCTGTCGAGTTTGACGATACGCTTAATGCAGGCGAAGGAGCCGTCAATTTCGAAGATTGCGCATTGTCTGGTTTAATCACGGTAAACGCTGGGCGCACACTCGAAAATCCCCTGCCGCGCATGCCATTGCCAAAGCCAATAGCCGTTGCGAAAATCTCCGGCAGCACCACTATTGACGTTTCCAAGTTTAGGCTTAAAGGAACGGGCCAGAAGAATATTGCCGGCGTATTCGAACTTAAAAACGGAACAATCTACCTTAATGAAATCATAACTGCCGGTGCGATAATTACAATACGGTAAAATCCACCGGAGTTTAATCACGCATTATTAGGTTTTATAAAGCATATGAAAATAACTTTCTATGGAGCAGCGCAGACTACGACTGGATCAATGCATCTCGTCGAAGCTAACGGCAAGCGCATTTTACTAGACTGCGGGCTTTACCAAGGGCGCCGCAAAGAAGCGTTTGAGAAAAACAGGAATATTCCTGTTAATCCCGCGAAAATCGACTATGTAATTCTCTCGCACGCGCATATCGACCATTCAGGAAACCTACCCCAGCTCGTAAGGCAGGGTTTCCGCGGCAGAGTTTTTGCGCGGCAGTCAACAGTGGAGTTGTGCAATGTACTTCTGCGCGATTCTTGTTTTCTTCAAAAGCGCGACCTTGAATACGTCAACAAGAAGCGCAAGAGAGCCGGGAAAAATCTTTTCGAACCTCTTTACGACGAGCAGGATGTCGACACTTTGATGCACCTTTTTGTTCCCACGCATATGCACGAACCGCGAGAAATAGCCCCCGGGATAACACTTGAATTTTTCAACGCCGGCCACATTCTAGGTTCTGCTCTCGTACAACTCGACATAAAACCGCCAAAAGGCAAAGCACACAGGCTTCTCTTTACCGGCGATCTCGGCCAGCCAAATCAGCCCATTTTGCGCCACTTTGAATATCCTTCGGGTGCGGATATTCTACTTGTAGAATCGACATACGCCGAACGCTACCACCCCTCAGCCGACGATGTTGAACTTAAGCTGGAGCAACTCCTAAAGAAAATCGACAGGCTCAACGCAAAACTTCTCATCCCCGCATTCTCCGTCGGCAGAACTCAACAAATCATCTACTATCTCAACAAGTTGTACGAACGCGGCAAAGTTCCGCGTGAAGTAAAACTCTACATCGACTCGCCTCTCTCTCAAAAAGCTACTCGTATTTACGCTTCCCACGGCGAAGTCTACAACGATGAGGCAAAAGCTGTAATCGCACGCGGAATTAACCCTCTAGAATACCCAGGCATGGTCTTTGTAGGCTCACCGGAAGAGTCGATGGCGCTTAACGATACTCCCGGCCCAATGATTATCATTGCCGCGTCAGGAATGTGCGAAGGCGGGCGTGTTGTACACCATCTCAAGCATTGCGTCCAAGATCCCAATAATATAATTCTTATATGCGGCTACCAGGCAGAAAACACTCTCGGTAGGCGCATTGTCGAGAGAAGAGAAACAATCAAGGTCTTTGGCGAAGAAGTTCCACTTAAAGCGCAAGTTGAAGTGATAAACGCCCTCTCCGCTCACGCCGACCGTGCGGGGCTTTCCAACTGGATTAGCGAAGTTAAAGACAATGTGCGCTACGCTTTTGCCGTACACGGCGAAATCGACAAGGTTTCGGCGATGGTCGACATTCTTAAAGACATGGGCATTAAAAACTCGTTTGCGCCAGCGCCCGGGCAGTCGTTTGAAATCGACTGACAAACTTCGAAGAACGCATGTTCGATGCGCTAAAGCTTTTCTCAGAAAGTTTCCAGCCTCCGCTGGAAACTTGTTCTGTATGCATCCCTCAGCAGTCGGGCTGCGCCAACGCTTTTGCCGCGCTCTCGCTAGCCTCAAACACAAACGGAGCAAATAGGATAGTTCTCGCTGTTACCGCCGGTATTCCCGATGCGGAACAGCTGCTCGACGACCTAAAGACTTTAACACAAAATATCGATTCGGCGAAAGAAACGAGAATCCTCGAATTTCCACCGCTTCTTGACGGAGAAAAATCAGCCCTCGCGCTCAGGCTAAAAACTGCATCGGCGCTGAAATCATGGGCGTATCTGCCGTACGCGGCAGTTGTTGTAGCGCCTTCTTCTGCTCTTTCTGCGCCGTTGCCGTCTGAGTCGATGCCGTCGGTAACGGTATCGGTTTTAGATGAAAATGCATCAAGCCCGCAACCGAGCTTTTCGGAGCTTAGCGAGCGCCTTGCCAAAATCGGCTACTCCCGCCTTGCGCAAGTCGAGCAGGAAGGCGACTTTTCCGTTCGCGGCGGTATTATCGACGCTTGGTGCCCCGGCGAAGAGTTTCCCGTTCGAATTGAATTCTTCGGCGACGAACTTGAATCAATACGGGCATTTGATCCTGCAACACAGATCTCGGTAAAACGAATCTTAAGAGCTGAATTTTTGCCCGTTGAAGTAAATGGCGACGAAGGAGAAAACGCTTCACACCTTATCGACATTCTCCCTGAAAACGCGGCAATCTTGGCGATTAAACATTGCGAATACTCGCTCCCAAAGGCTGCCTCGCGTGAGAAGGCGCCATTTACCGTCTACATTGGCGAGCCGCCCCCACAGGGCGTAAGCGTCTACAGTTTTCATACATCTCCGCTACCAGGTTTCGCTGAATTAGGTGCCGGCGAAGCACACCATCCCGAACTTTTCGAATCTGCCCGCAGGCGCCTTGACAAACACATTTCAAGCGCCAGATCACGCGGCTTGGAAATACTTTCTTTAGACGCTCTTAGCGGCGGCTTCGAACTGGACGGCAAGTTCATAGTAGTGACGAAGGCCGATAGAGTATTTACGAAACGCAAGGCACATTCAAGGCGTTCTGGAAGTGGCATCCACGGCCAACGCATTTCTGACTTCGACGACCTTGAACCAGGCGAACTCGTTGTCCACCTCGACTATGGCGTAGGTAGATACATAGGCTCTTCCGAAATCTTGGTTGATGGCCACCGAAACGAAGTCTATACGATTGAATACGCCGATGGCGGCAAGCTCCACGTTCCCTGCTCTCACGCGCATCTCTTGTCTAGATACGTAGGCGTAAAAGGCGAAAGCGCACCTCTACATAGGCTCGACGGCAAGCGGTGGGATAAAGACAGGAAAGACGCGCAAAAAGCCGTTTGCGATTTGGCTGCCGCCCTTCTCGAAACGCAGGCTAAACGAGAAACGGCCCCAGGCTTTAAGTACGACATCAACTGCGATGGGCGCGAAGCATTTGATGCGGCATTCCCATATGAAGAAACTCCCGACCAGCTTTCAGCGATCGAAGCAATTGATGCAGACCTTGCTTCCGAGAAACCGATGGATCGCCTAGTGTGCGGAGATGCTGGGTACGGTAAAACAGAAGTTGCGATGAGGGCGGCTTACATTGCTGTCATGAATGGCCGCCAAGTGGCAGTTCTTGCGCCGACAACAGTTTTGGCTGAACAGCATTTTGAAACCTTCACAGCTCGCTTTGACGGTACGCCTGTGCGCATCGAGTCGGTATCGCGCTTTCAGACGAAAGGTACGCACGAAGGCACATTCAACAGACTTGAAACTGGCGTATGCGATATCGTCATCGGCACGCACGCAATCCTCTCTTCAAAGATTCGCTTCCGCGACCTTGGGCTAATTATAATAGACGAAGAGCAGCGTTTCGGCGTGCGGCAAAAGGAATTTCTAAAGCGCCTTAGAGAAACTGCCGACGTTCTTACCCTTTCAGCAACGCCTATTCCGCGCACGCTCTACCTCTCAATGACAGGCGCACGCGATTTATCGCTTCTGCGCTCACCGCCGCGTGAGCGCGTAGCGGTAGAAACGCACATCGTACTTGATAACGACGAAACTATCACCTCTGCAATTGAGCGCGAAATCGCTCGTGGCGGGCAAGTATATTTTCTCCACAATAGAGTAATGTCGATAGACAAGGCTAGGAAAAGACTCGCCGCACTTTGCCCGAAAGCGCGTATCGTAGTTGCGCACGGCCAAATGGACGCGATGACGCTAGCTAAAAAAATGCGCGCGTTTGAACGTGGCGAGTTTGATATCCTTCTTTCAACGACTATCATTGAAAGCGGCATCGACATACCTCGTGCAAACACAATTTTAATCGACCGCGCCGAAACGTTCGGAATGTCCGATCTTTACCAGTTGCGCGGGCGCGTGGGGAGATCGTCTGTCCAAGGTATGGCATACTTCTTACTGCCAGCTTCCGGCGATATTGACTCTGAAGCAAGAGAGCGCCTCGCCGCGCTTAAGCGCCACCAAGGGCTGGGCTCTGGCTTTAATCTAGCCGTCCGCGACCTAGAACTGCGCGGAGCCGGCAATCTCCTAGGCTCTCAACAGTCAGGCCATATCGCAGCCGTTGGCTTTAATCTTTACTGCCAATTATTAAAACGTACAATCGCCCGTTTAAAGGGCGAGCGCGTAAAAGACGTAATCGATGTGCACCTGAACCTCGATTTCGCACACCCACGAATACCCGTAGAGTACATTGAAGAAGACGTCTTAAGGATGACGCTTCTAAAGCGCTTTGCAGAAGCGCAAGATTTGCATACGGTTAAGGCACTCGCCGATGAAATGAAAGATAGATTCGGGCCGCTGCCGAGCGCTGCTGATGAATTTGTCAGGATTGCCGCTTTACGCGTTCGCTGCGCGATGGCACAAGTTTCGCGCGTTGATGCAAAGGGCTCTAGAGCGGTATTCTATCGCAATTCTTCAAATGTAATTGCGAAAGTAATAGACCTTAAGGGTTCCAATGCGCGGCGCAAGATAGCCGAAATCGGATCTGCCGCCGACGCATTAAAAGAAAGCGATACTCCCTAAGCTTAGCCTACTTGCGAACGAACAAGGTAAACTATTACGGCCGTAAGCGTAGAAGCTGCGCCTACAATTTCGCCGTAAGGAAACATCTTAAGCCTGTCTTTAACTCCCATACCAACAGCTCCTGCAGTTGCGTGGAAGAAACTACCATGGGGTAGCGCGTCGAAAATTGTACCGCCTGCGTGCAACATGGCAGCCGCCGAAACAGCAGGCACGCCCGCTTCTGCAAGCGTACCTGAAAACGTTTGAGCAGCTATTGTAACGCCCGCCGTTGTAGATGCGGTAGCACCGGCTAGCAAAATACTTGAGAAAGGCGCCAACGCCCATGGCGGCATATGGCAAGCGTTAAGAAGCGCAATCATATCGGCATTAAGAGCTGAACCCTTAACGATGCCCGCAACTGTGCCTGTGCCGATAAGAAGAATTGAAACTCCAACTACTTTAGATAAGCCAAACTCGCTGTACTTAACCGTGTATCGCCATTTGCCGCAGGCAAGAATAGAAACGATGCCGCCAACAGGAAGCGCGATTAAGGGATCGACAAGAATACCAAAGATGGGGCGCATAGCAAGAAGTGCAATAACTGCCATGGGGCCAAGGATTGCCTGCAAGATCGAAGGCCCATTATCACTTATGTCAGCTTCGGAAACGACATCGACAGATGTGTCACACGTTTTCCAACGCTTAGAAAGCCAAGTTGAAATAACGACAGCCACAAAGAATGCCACTACAGCAGGAATGATATTTGCCATCATGGTGGCCGTAAGATCAAGCTTAAAGGCTTCGGCAACGGCAATCGTATTTGGATTAGGCGAAATAATATTACCGGCCTTGCCGCCGCCAATCATCGCCAAAAGAAGCGCAGGCGCGCCGATTCCAGCCCTTCTACCAACGGCAAGAGCAACGGGAGCTACGGTAATTACGGCGATATCAATAAACACACCGACAGATGTTACAACGAGCGTAGCTAGCGCGACAGCAGCCAAAGCAAATTTCGCGCCTAGAACACGAATTATTGCATCAGCAATTTTTGCTGCACTTCCAGTCTTTACGAGCGCCCCAACCAAGACACCGGAAGATAATATTCTCAATACGCTCGGCATCATCGCCTGCGTACCTGAAATCATTGCGCTCACAGTTTTAACAAGGCCGCCCCCACCGACAACACCGCCGACTAACGCACCAAGGATTAAAGCATATGCAGGAGAAACTTTACGTACGATAAGCACTATTGAAAGGACTAAGCCAATAAGCGCTCCCCAAGTTGAAAATACTGCTTCCATATCTTTTTAGCGCTTTAGTTGCGCCCCTTTCATTATTTACAGTAAATCTTCCTCTGCTCGGCAGCCTGATGAACGAGCATTGAAAAACCATTTTGAACGCGGCAGCCCGCTTTAAGAGCCTCGGCCATCAAAGGCGTCGTCTCTGGATTATACCGTAAGTCATACACTAACTCGCGACCAGTAAACTTGTACCCCACAATCGGATTAACGGGCGTACAGTTTATTATTAGGTCAAACCCCTCTTCTGGCATTGTGCGATGAAATACTTCATACTTTGCCCCCATCTGAGAGAGAGCAAACTTAACAGCCTGTGCTGCGCCTCCGTCACCAAGAACAGCTACGCGTCTAAGGCGAAGATTGCCTGCAAAAGCTTCAAGCGCTTCTGTAATCCCGGCAACGTCGGTATTATATCCGACCAATCCCGACTTTTCTCTAACGACGGTATTTACAGCGCCGACTTTACTTGCCATCTTATCAATGCGCTTTAAGTGCGGCATTATTCCAAACTTATGCGGAATAGTTACTGCCATAGCCTTAAGGCCCAGGGTACTCATAAATCGAACGGCAGAACGCGGCGTCTTACTGGGCATTGGCACCATGACAGCATTCTTGTCGTCGACCGAAAACGCGGCGTTGTTAATTTCGGGGCTGCGTGTAACTTCTAGCGGCCAGCCAGTAACTCCATAAATTTCCGTCTCGTCATCAAGCTGCCTGAACCTGTAGGTTTTAACCAGCTCGTGCGGCGTAACATGGCCAAGGCTTGAGAGACCTTTTACAGAAGTATACGTCCAAAGCGAACCTAAACGGCGGGCAAGAACACGCGTAGAAAAACCTATATGCCCCATCGCCACTACGACATACTTTAAACCCCTCGCCTTTGATGCAGGCCCTAACTGCGCAAATACTCGCGTTACGTCGTCGAGTGAGTGCGGCATAAAAGCGACTTTTGCTATGTCCGCATTTCGTGAAAGCGCTTTCAAGCGAGCGGTAAGATTGCGTACTGGGCCATTGAAATCATGAATCGAGCAAACAACTTTAGCTCCCGCCTTATGCGCAAGCTCAATTAATCCGCTCTCGGCAAAGCCCTCTTCGAAATCGACGAACTCAAAGCCCTTCTCATCTAAACATTCGACTTGCGATTCCAAAACATTCCTGAAGAAAAGTTTGCGCTCACCATCGTCGCCTTCAAACGCGCCGCCATCACTTGCGCGCCTATATGTTAGAAGCGCAGGCACATCGACCATACTTGGAAACTCGCAAACTTTGGCGCGCTCTCGCTTTGAAAGAAGATCGGCACGAAGCTCGACCATCTCGACAAAGTACCTCTCAGCCTCAAACTGCTTTGCACACTCCTTTAAGGTGCTTCCTGTAAGCGTAAGGCATATTCTCGGGCGAAGAGCCTCTTCGGCTAAGAGCATATCTAAAACCACAAACGCGGCAAGCGCCTCCACAACAGGCACAGCCCTTAAAACGATACATGGATCGTGACGCCCCTTTGCACACGAACGCGCGGACGTCATCGTTTTCAAATCGACGCTATCAAGCGGCTTAAAGATTGTCGGCGTAGGCTTAAGAGCAACTCTGAAAACCACCGGCATACCGCTTGTACGCCCGCCAAGGATTCCGCCATGCTTATTGCCGCGCGTCTCTATGCGCCCTTCTCCAAGTGCAACGAACGGATCATTGTTTTCCGACCCACGAAGCGATGATGAGCGAAAACCTTCGCCAAACTCAATACCCTTAACGCCAGGGATCGCAAAAATTGCAGCGGAAAGATGAGATTCAAGGCCGTCAAAAAGTGCGCCGCCCAAACCTGGACGCAGGCCCTTAACTTCGCAGACAATTGTTCCGCCAACAGAATCTCCATCGCGCTTTGCCGCGGAAATTAACTCGTTAAAAAGCGAAGCCTTACCAGCGATTGAATCAATGTGCGCCGAAATGCTTATGCCGCGGCGCTTAAGCATCTGCAGGCAAAGCGCGCCAACGGCGCACAATGGCGCAGTAAGCCGCCCAGAATTTTTACCGCCGCCAGTAGGAATCGTGCCAGTCTCAACCCATTGGCCAAAATCGGCGTGCCCGGGGCGCGGCACGGTACGATCGACACCATAATCTCGAGGGCGCATATCTCTATTTTGAATTTCGCCTAAAATAGGAGAACCGTCGCTAGCGCCATCCTGACCGAAACCCGATAAAAACGTAACGGCATCGCTCTCCCAGCGCGCAGTTGTAAACGGCCCTTGCCCAGGAGCGCGGCGAGCCATAAACGACGAAAGAGCTTTAAAATCCGGCACAAAGCCTGATGGAAAATTTTCAAGCTTAAACGAAATTGCACGAGAATGAGACGCTCCTTCAACAGCGACACGAAGAAACTGGCCAAACATTTTCATCGAAACAAACCATCAATATAGATACATCTTCCAAAAGAAACGCCCCCGCCGCGTTTTTAATCTGCGGAGGAGGCGATTTCTTAAGAACTCATTTAAGTTACTTGGCTACGAACGCAATCTTAAGCCCCTTCATGGAGATATTCATCTCCATCGCCTCGTTCATCTTCTCGAGCGGATACTTGTGAGTGATGAGCTTGGTGATCGGAAGCTTGCGAGCCTTAGCTTCCTTGAGGAAGTCGAAGCTCTGGACCCAGTCCTTGGCCTGATACGTCCACGAACCGCAAGCCTTGACCTGCTTGTTGCACATGTCAAGGTGGGGGCTGTAAGTCGTATCGCCGTTATTCGTGAAGAATCCGAGTTCGCAGAACGAACCGCCGCGGCGGACATACTTCCAAGCAGCGGATGCAGCCTTGGGCGAGCCTGTGCACTGGAAGACCATCTCGGCACCTTCGCCGCCGGTGATTTCCATAACCTTCTCGACCGCGCCAGGCTTAAGACCGTTGACGGTGTACTTAGCACCGAGCTTCTTGGCAAACGCCAAACGCTTGGCATCGCCATCGCACGCGATGATGTTTCTAACGCCCATGCAGCGAACCATCGCCAGGAGAAGAAGGCCAATCGGACCGCAACCCTGAACGAGGACGTAGCTGTTGAACTGGAAGTTGAAGATCTGCTTTGCCTGTTCGACAGCGTGAACGATAACGGCAGCAGGCTCGATAAGGATGCGCAGATCGCGATCCATATCGGAGACGTTAAACACAACGCCGCCCTTGTTGACCTTCATGTACTCGCCGAACCAACCGTTGAGGTAGTTCTTAGGGCCAGGCATAAGACCGTAAATTTCGCCGCCATTGCAAAGCTCGGCGATTTCAGGGGTGAACTTGCAAGTGTTGCAAGTGCCGCAGGGCTTAAGACCAGTGACGATCTTGTCGCCAACCTTAAGGGGCTTGCCTGTGAAATCGGTCTTGATGTTCTTGCCGAGCGCAACGATCTCGCCCGTTCCTTCATGGCCGAGCTGAACGGGGCAATACTTGAAGGGATCACCCTTGTATTCATGCACGTCCGTGCCGCAAACGCCACAACCTTCGACCTTCACGAGAATTTCATCCGGGCCGATCTCGGGGATTGCAACTTCCTTCAACACCATCTTGCGCGGCTCTTCAAGAACCGACACTTTGCACTTTTTCGGAATGGCCATGTATATTTTCCTTTCTGATTTCCAAACCAAATGTATTATAACATATTTTCATTTATCAAACTGCAATTGCATTGCGGAGGATGTGAATTGAGGTTGGGAAGGATGTTTGGAGAATAAGAGGGGAAGGAAAGTTTGGTATAATAGCGCGAAATGGAAGAAGCGAGATCGACGCGGGAGAAAACCGGGCGTATCACGCGCTCGCGCACTCGCGCGATTGCGCGGCGGGCTTTCGTTGATTCGCTTCCCGTGCTCATGGGCTACACCACAATGGGGTTTGTAGCCGGCGTACTCCTTGCGGCAAAAGGCGATGTTATCCTTTCACCTATTTGGGGGTTTCTTTCTGCCGCGCTTTGGGTTACTGGCACAATGTCGATTGCCGGCGTTCCTGAAATCGCCGCGCGTACTACGGCACTGCAATTTGCCGTGATGACGCTTGCCGTAAACTTCCGCTACGTATTTTACGGCTTTTCAATGCTCAGCAGATGGAAGGATGTTCCGTTCCTTAGAAAGGCCTACCTTATTTTGATGCTGACAGACGAAAACTATGCGCTTGAAGCCTCATGCAAAATAAGAGATAAGAAAGAGAATCTTAATTACTGCACATTTCTTTCCTCTCTAAACCACTCGTATTGGATTGTGGGCGTGACGGCGGGAACTCTTGCCGTAAAGATTCTCGGCCATGTAGTTTCACCCGAAAAAATTCGCGCGTGGACAAACGGGATGGAGTTTTCGATGGCGGCGCTCTTTATCGTCATCCTTACCGACCAACTTCGCGCAATATTTTCAAGGAGGTCAACTTGACGCGCGAAATCATATACATGCTTTCTATTGTGGCAGCTGGCTTTGCGGTCAACTTCACGCTTCGCGCTCTGCCGTTCATCTTTTTCTCAGGCAAAAGCCGCCAACCGCCCAAATGGGCTGAAAACTTTGGCAACATTATCTCGCCTATTATAATTGGAGCTTTAATC
>JAGBXE010000121.1 GCA_017629455.1 Kiritimatiellia bacterium | reverse complement strand
TTCGACGAGCTTAAGAGGCGTCTGCTGCACACCCTCGCCGCCGACATCGCGCGTAATGGAAACGTTATCGGTCTTAGAAGCGATCTTGTCGATTTCGTCGACGTAAATAATGCCGCGCTTAGCTAGCTCGACATTGCCGTCGGCATTTTGAAGCAGATAACGCACAAGGTTTTCTACATCTTCGCCGACGTACCCAGCCTGAGTAAGGACGGTTGCATCGCCAATGGCAAAAGGAACACCAAGCATCTTCGCTAAAGTGCGCGCCAAAAGCGTCTTGCCGCAACCAGTAGGCCCGATAAGAAGAATGTTCGACTTCTCGATTTCGACACCGTCAAATTTATCGGTAGCCTCGCTTGGTTTACCCTTGCGCTTACTCTTAGCTTCAGAAGCTTCAAGACGACGGTAATGGTTATGGACTGCTACTGCAAGAACCTTCTTTACCTCGTCGTGGCCAATAACGTACTGATCGAGAAACGCCTTGATTTCTTTCGGCGACGGAGTAGGAGGCAAAGGCTCGACTTTAGGAGCTTTCTTTTTCTCCTCTCCTTCAATCATGCTGTGCGCAAACTTTACGCAATCGACGCAGATGTTGCCATCTGCGCCTGGAATGATCGAAACCTCTTTTGAGGAGCGCCCGCAAAACGAGCAGACAAGCTGATCGCGCTTCATCGACTAATTACCTCGTCGATAATGCCCCACTTCTTAGCCTCATCAGCCGACATAAAGTGGTCTCTATCGGTGTCTTTCTCGACGTCAGCTACGTCGCGCCCTGAATGGTGAGCGAGAATTTCGTTAAGCTTTGCCTTGAGACGTAGAATTTCGCGCGCAGTAATTTCAATGTCGGAAGCCTTGCCTTCGGCGCCGCCCCACGGCTGGTGAATCATAATGCGCGCACTCGGCAGAGAAAAGCGGCGCCCCTTGGCACCAGCCGAGAGTAGCACCGCTCCCATTGAAGCAGCCTGACCGATGCAGTACGTTGCAACAGGGCATTTAACGAACTGCATCGTATCATAGATTGCAAGACCTGCCGTTACACTTCCGCCTGGTGAATTAATGTATACCGAAATTTCCTTTTCTGCATCCTGCGACTGCAAGAATAAGAGCTGCGCGCAGACTGCATTGGCCATTTCGTCATTCACCTCGCCAGAGATAAATACAATCCTGTCGAGAAGAAGCCGTGAATAGATGTCGTATGTGCGCTCGCCCCTGGCGCTCTGCTCAACGACGTACGGTATCATATACGAATTCATAGCGGAAAGTGCCTAACCTTACTTCTTGGCGTTTGCAAGGATGAACTCAAGAACCTTGCGACCCTTCTCTTCATCCTTAGCTTCAATCTTCTCGGCCTCGGCAATAGCGTCGAGAACATACCAAAGACGGACACGCTGCTCGGCAGCCTTCTCGGCATCCTCGCGGATCTTGTCCTTGTTCTGCTCAAGCTGCGCCGGATCAACGCCAGACATCATTGCGCGCTGCTTAAATTCTTCAAGCACGCCATCGAGAGCGCCGTAAACCTGGCACTTCGGAACTGCGAAATCAACCTTGCGCATCAAAAGCTCAATCGCCTGATTTTCGCGACGGGCAGCTTCCATATCGACGGCACGCTTCTCGAGCGACTCACGAATGGTTGCTTCCATCTTTTCGATAGACTCGCCCTTCGACTTCTCAATAAGCGTTGCGTCATCAGGAAGAATGCGGCGGCGGAAGCGCTCAAGCGTAACCGTGTAGTCGCCCTTCTTGCCCTTAAGCCCTTCAGGAGCCTGCTCCTTATCAAAAGCAACCTTGATCTTGGCCTTCGTTTCGCCAGCCTTCATACCCTTAAGAGCTTCTAAAATCTCAGGGATAAAGCGACCTT
>JAGBXE010000120.1 GCA_017629455.1 Kiritimatiellia bacterium | reverse complement strand
GGTACGAGGGCATAAAGAACCTTCCGAAATTCGGCAAGGGTTACAAGCGCCTTGCTGCTGGCGGCATCCCCGCTTCTGGCGCAGGCACAAGCGCAAGGGCTGGTCAGCTTTTGCCTGGTAAGTACTTTGAGCTTTCCGACGGAACTTCGTGGGAGGGCACGAGCCACGGTAATCCGATCTTGATGTGCGGCGATTCGAACGAGGTTCCTGAATATCCGTTCAAGGATCTTCCCAGTGAAGATTTGAGGCTCGACCACTATTACAACTTCGCAAGGGCTGTCATGGGGCTTGAAGAGGTCAACTCGCCATTCTCCATTGCCGCGCCTCTCTCCGAAGTGTTCTGCCTTGGCTGTATCGCACAGCGCCTTAATAGGAGCTTTAAGTTCGATCCTGTCAAGAAGCAGGTTATTGGCGATGAAGTGGCCAACAGGCTCCTTAAGGGCTCTGACGGTACGCCGCGCCAAGGCTGGGAAGAATTCTACAAGATCTAATAATTGCGACTGTATTGAAGTGGAGGCGTTGTTCGTAAGCAGATGGCAGATTTCACTGGTATTAGGAAATTCAAAGACGCTGCGGATTATCGCTCCCGCTTCATTGTCCAAAGCGAAATCGACAAGTACCTTCCTGGAGGGAGGCACTTTGTCGATGACGCGTTGATACGCCGTCTTATAGATTCAATTGACGGCGTTCCTGCCGATCCCGTGCGCGTGCGCGAGATTTTGGCAAAGTCAGAGTCTACGTGCGAGACGCTCCTTCCCGAGGAGACTGCCGTTCTTATGCAGGTGACGGATCCCGCGCTTTTTGAAGAAATGCGTGCAACTGCCGACCGCATCAAGCATAAGGTTTACGACAATCGCATCGTGATGTTCGCGCCGCTTTATATGTCGAACCTTTGCGTGAACGGTTGCAAGTATTGCGGCTTCCGCGAGGGTAATTCTCAGCAGATGCGGCGCGTATTAACGATGGACGAGCTCAAAGAAGAGCTTGATGTCGTGGCAGGGCGCATCGGGCACAAGCGCCTTATTGCGGTGTATGGCGAGCATCCCCAGACCTCGACGGAATATATCGCGGAAACTATCGAGACGTGCTATGCCCGCCAGATTCCCGCTCCGCGTACAGGCGCAAAGGTTGGTATACGCCGCGTTAATGTAAATGCTGCGCCTCTTCCCGTTGCAGATTTAAAGGTTTTGCGTTCCGTAGGCATTGGCACATTTCAGGTTTTCCAAGAAACGTACAATCGCAAATTGTACGAAGAGATGCATCCATCTTGGAGCGTGAAGGGCAATTACGATTGGCGTACAACGTGTTTCCACAGGTGCATGGAGGCAGGTGTCGACGATGTTGGGCTCGGCGTTTTGTACGGGCTTTGCGATTGGCGATATGAGCTTTTAGCTACAGTTATGCACGCGCGCGATCTTGAGCGCTGGTTTAACATTGGCCCTCATACGCTTTCATTCCCGCGTCTTGAGCCTGCTAGCGGCACGCGTATTCCTGAAGAGTCGCCATGGCTTATCGACGACGATACGTTTGCGCGCATTTTAGTTATCGCGCGTCTTTCGGTGCCTTATACGGGCATGATCGTTACTGCGCGCGAAAGCCCTCAAAGCCGCAATCGTGTAATCAACCACGGTATGACTCAGCTTGATTGCTCGTCAAATATTGCCATTAAAGGCTATAGCGATTTTGAGAACGAAGCGCATCAAGAAAAAGAGCGCCAGCAGTTTATGCTTGGCGATAATCGCTCAATCGATGAGATGGTTCGTTACCTTGCTGATCGCGGCATTATAACGAGCTTCTGCACGGCTGGCTACAGGTGCGGCCGTACGGGTGGGTGCATAATGGATGCGCTAAAGACAGGGCGTGAAGGCAAGTTCTGCAAGATTAATGCCGTTCTTACTTTCCGTGAATGGCTTGATGATTTTGCTTCTGAACAAACGCGTAAAGTGGGCGATGCGCTTATTGAAAAAGAGCTAGCCGGCATTCGCGAATGGTTGCCTAAGTTTTATCCTACCGTGATGAAACAGTATGAGGCAACTTGCCGCGGCGAGCGCGATTTGTTCTTCTGATGCAAGGCTTTATTTACATTTGCCAATATCCTGTTTTGGTATAATAATGCCGGAATGGACAATCTTCTTATCGAAGCTTCAGCAGGTACAGGCAAAACCCAACGTCTTGGGTTGAGGCTTGTTGAATTGCTGAACGAGGCGAAGGTAGAGCCGCACCATATAGTGGCGCTTACATTTTCGCGCGCCGCGGCTGGCGAGATATTCGAACGATTTGTTTCGCTCCTTGCAAATAGCGCCAAGTCGGACGCCAAATCAGCCTTGTCTCTTAGGAAAGTTATTTCCGTTCAGCATCTTTCGCAGATAGGCACCCTTGATAGTTTCTTAATGCGAATGTTACGGGCATTCCCATTAGAGCTTGGTCTTTCTGGTGATCTTGAAATAATGGATCCGTCATCGGCAGAGTTAGCTTCTAATAACGTCGCCTCTTCCGTTTTGCGCCGTACGGATGAGTCTGTTAAAAACGCGTTTATCGATGCGTTTCTTCAGGCGATGAACTATCAAAACGTATCGAGCTTTGCAAAAGCGTATAGCGGTTTCGTTAATCAGTGGCATTCATTAGTCGCCGCTATGCCCGAAAAGTCGTCATGGGGCGATCCATTTGCGATATGGGGGAGCGACGTTCAGTTTGCACACGTTACAGAGAAGGAACTTGAAGAGGCGGCTAGTCGCGTAGAAGAGGCGTTAAAGGGCGACGAGTGGGCGAAGTTTGCCCAGTTTGTCCGTACGTTTCGAGGTTCATTTGGTAAAACGAAAGGTTACGTATCAAAGCTTTTAGAGCTTGATAATCTTTTTTCAGTAGACGCAATTTCATTTAAGTTTAACAGGCGCGAGATTCATCTTTCAAGAGAAGAGACGCTTATAGTGCGCGATGCAATAATGTGCGTATACGGCTACGTAGTGCGCATGAAGCTTGATCTAGCTCGCGGCGTATACTGCGTTATTTCTGAATATGAGGCGGTGTACGACAGGCTAGTAAGGCGCAAAGGTAGGCTTGTTTTCTCCGATGTCCCAAGGCTGATAGCATCGCTTCCTGAAGATTTGCGTCTTCAACTTGAATACAGGATGGACTCTCGCATTGGTGCGTGGGCGCTAGACGAATTTCAAGATACGAGCCGTTCGCAGTGGGCGAGTTTGTCAAACCTCATTGACGAGGCGAAGCAATCGGGTGGCGCGACTTCGCTGTTTGTGGTTGGCGATCGCAAGCAGGCCATCTACGGGTGGCGCGAAGGCGACGTGGAGATATTTACGCGTGAGCGCGAGAGCGGTTTTTATGAAGTAGACAATCTCCGCAAAACATATCGGCTTTGCCCTGCGATAGCCGAAGCTGTCAGCCGTGTTTTTGCTCGCGGGCGTATTCTTTCGGAATTTCCCTCATGGAAGGGTTGTCCAGAGCATGAGTCTGGCAAACCTGATGTTCAGGGTTTTGTCCGTACGATTGAAGCTTCCAGTTATAATAAAGAAGATTTTGTTTCTCCAGTATATTCGGCGCTTAGCGCCGTCCTCGGTGACAAATGTTCCGATCCAAGGCGCCGCGGAATTAGCGCGGCAGTTTTGGTTCGTGAAAATTCTTTAGGCGAATTTCTTGCCGCCGAACTAAAGACGCTTGGCTTTGAGGGCGTTGTCTGGGAAGGTGAAAGCCAAATCGCCGATACGCCTGCGCTGTCGGGTTTTCTCGATCTTTTTCAGCTGGCTGATCATCCTGGCGATGTTGTAACTTACAGGCATTTTGCAATGACGCCGCTTGCGGCAGCTAAATATCCTGACGGTCTGCCGTCAGCTGCTGAAATATCGCGCGAAATGTCATTGGCTTTTACCTCACGCGGAATTGCCCGCACATTGCGTGAATTGCGCGCTTGTTTCCCCGATTCGCCTGATGTGACATGGAGCCGTTTTACGGAAGAGCGCTTTGTAGATGTGCTGCGCAGTGCTGAAGAGTTTGAACAAACGCAAAAGTCGCAAACTCGCCTAGCTGATTTCCCGCAGTTTCTTAAATCTAAAAAGAAGCGCGCTGTTGCCTCTGATGGGCTGGTAAGAATTATGACAATTCACCGATCCAAGGGGCTTGGCTTTGATTACGTTGTGTTGCCGCTTGCCGAGCGTAAGGGGCTTAAGGGCAATCCTAGCGGGCCTTTAATCGGCGATGGGTGGGTGTTGCCTGCGATAGATCCGCATGTCGCCCGCGCTGTTCCAAAACTTAAAGAGGCTTGGGAGCTTCTTAAAGATCGCGGCGAGCAGGAGGCGCTTTGCACTTATTACGTCGCAATGACGCGTGCAAAGAAGGGCATGACAATAATTTTGACTCCGGAGGGTCAGACAATTAGATTTTCCGACCTGGTAAGAAGCGCTTCATTAGACGATCTCGTTAATGCTGATGTCAAACTTCTGCCGTCAAAAGAAGAAAATAAAGATAAGGCGAAAAGCGATAAGGGCGAGAATCCATTTAAGAGGTCCATTCGTGTTAAAATGAAGCGGCGATTGCCGTCGCTTGGTTTTACGCCTGGAATGAGTGCTGGAGATCTTTTTGCAAGTAACATATCTTCTCGCAAAGCTGCGTTAGAGCGTGGCATCGCGGTTCATGCCGAGTATGAGGCTATTGAATGGTTTGCTCAAGAGAAAGCGGTTACACCG
>JAGBXE010000119.1 GCA_017629455.1 Kiritimatiellia bacterium | reverse complement strand
GTAGGCGACAAAAAACTGGCATACCTATACAATACAGGCGCACGCGAGGATGGGTACGGCTTAATCAGTAATTTTACGTATAGGACATCTATGGCTGGAGGTGAGGCCAGATTAGAGGTTTTGAGTGGCTCATATAATTATGTTGCATCTACTCCAAATCCTTTTAGATGGGATCTTTTTTCAGAAGCCGCCGATATCTATATAGCAAAAGCAAATATAACGATAAATCCCGGTGTAAAGTTTGAAACGGATAAGCTTTATATTTCTGACAAGACTGCTTCTGAAAACATTCTTAGCGTAACTGGAGCAACTGTCCGTTCAACATCCAAAGTGTCGGCATCAAGTTATGGTAATAACCTTAAGATTAATTTTGTAGATTCTACTCTTTCGTTAATGCGCTTTGTTCTTGCCGGATCAAATGCAAACGCGGAAATCCGCGGCTGTGATGTTCAAATGACGGCAACGACGAACGGAAATGCTTTTACAATAGGCAACACTGCCGGCAGCACTGTAGTTAACACAACTAAGCTATGTATCGCCGATTCGCAAGTTGTATTTGGTAGGCATGTTGAAGTGGGTGTGGGCAGTGCTAATGCGTATGCGGAATTTACCGTAACTAATTCTACATTTCACAAGAATGCTGCCAGCGGCAATTATTTGTACATATACGGTAAAACAGATGTTCATTTTATTGATTCTGCTGCTTCAGTTTATACTGTCTCAGCCGGCAAGGGCGTACCTGGAAGCAGATTGCGCCTTACAAACAGCTCAATTTTCGCTGAAGGAACAAATACTCATATAGGCCAAGACCAAAGTGCGATGATGGAGCTTTTGGGTGAAAGCTCTTACACTCAAAGTGGCTCGTCCATGTATCTTGGAGCAACACGCAATACATGCACCAAGCCGGAAGGTGATATGACATCGATTGTGCCTGCTGTAACGGGGCGCGTTGATGTTGCTGGCTCTTCAATCATAAATATTGCAGGAGCAAGGCTTTCTGTGGGCGAATCGTACGGAGGAACAGGTATTCTTACCGTTAACGATAACGCAGTAGTCAAGGTAGCGTATGATAATGGTGAGTTGCATGTTGGCAGGTGGGGTACAGGCTTAGCTTACATTAACGGTGGCCATGTTGAGGGTTTTGGCAAAGGTATTACTGTAGCAGGATACGGTAATAAAGCTCCAGCAGGCAACGAGGAGCGCGAGAGCGTGCTTGTACAGTCGGGTGGGCGCATCTCGACGGGAGCTAAGGTTGCGCAAGGCATCACCGTTGGTGTTCAGGAAGGGCGTAAGGGGCGCCTTTGCCTTGAGGGCGGCGATACGGAAGTAGCGTTCGTGCGCGGCGGCGCGGGCTACGCGGCGCTTGAAGCCGATGGCGGGCGAATCGTCGTGCAAGCAAGTGCCTCAGGGAATTTGATTGAAGGTTTTGATGAGGCATATCTTGGCAAGAAGGGGCTTCAAATTGAATCCGATTACGATGTTACGATTTCGCAGCCTTTCACCGATAAAGCAGGAGCTGAGGGCGAGGGTTTAATCAAGCTTAGCGGCTCTGGCGTTAAAACATTCGCAATGGCCTCAGGTGCGCCTTCGGTTGTTGAGGCTGTTTCAGGCGAGGCTATTTTCCTGTCTGGTGCAGCCGTTCCGAAAACACTTATTGTTGATAATGGCGCGGTAGTTGAACTTTCAGGTAAGGTTACGCTCGAGAACCTGGTAGTTGGCGGGGCAGATTCGTTTGGTGTGTTGAGAATTGATCCTACAACGGAAATTACAGTTACTGGGTCATTTGATATTCGCAACATGCAGATCGAACTTAAGGACGAGTTTGTTGCAGGTGAGTCGTATCGCGTATTTTCATGTCGTGACGACATGAGCGAAAGCGTCATGGCCAAGCTGGTCGGGACCTATGTGCGCAGCGGGTTTATGGAAGGTACGTCCTGCCATGTTGAAGTGGCGGAAGCCGAAGAGGGGACGTTAGCGGTTAATATCGTCATTGACGAGGGCGATAAGGTTACGCTCAAGGTGGAATCGGGCGATGAGACGCGCCAGGACGATATCATATGGAACTCATCAAAAACCCTTAACGCAGATGTTTCCCCCGGCGCGACGCTTACGTTGGGCGGGAACCTGGGCTATGGGCTTATCCATAAGACAGGCGAAGGCACGCTTTATTTGACGGGGCTTTTGAACGCGTTTTATCCCGGGGTGCTGTTGACGGAAGGCGTCCTGTCGATTTCGGATGAGAAGGCCTTGGGCGTTGAGACGATCTACGGCATTTCACCTGCGCGGATTGCTGGCGGTATTCTTGAGATTACGGGCGAAGAGACGGTTAAGTTTAATAATGCGCTATCCTTTGAAGCTGAGAGCACAAATGGTCTTGTTGAGGTTAGGACGCTAGCCGATGCTGAAATGCCGATGCCTTCCGTTAAGCAAGGGGCATTCCGTAAGCGCGGGCCCGGCACACTTACGCTTATGGCAACTGAAGCTAATGAGAAATATGCTTTTTCAAATGTTGAACCGCCAAATCCCATCAATGAAGATATGTCGAATTGGGCCGGCTTTACTGTACAGGAAGGTGAACTTATAATACGCGCCGATAAGCCTGGAATCACAAATACTCTTACATGCAACATTGAAGTCGGTGTGCCAGGAGAAGCTCGGCAGGAGAATAAGGTTCAGCCCGGCCTAGTTCTTGATAATGTAAACGTCTCTATCGGTACAGAGAGAAAAATTGGTATAGGTTCATTCGTTAAAAATGATACTGTTAAGAATGACGGCAAGGGCACAGTTCAATCTGTAGCCAACAGTTTCGTTACGCACCCCTATTTAGTTGTTACAAACGGTGCGTTTTTGAAGTGCGGTATGGTGAGGTTGTTCTTTGGCTCCGAAAGCGCGCGCAACCTTAAAGGCTCGGCAAGGGTGCTTGTAGACAGGTCGGCTATTAGCGCCAAATATGACTACTATACAACTAATGTAGGCGGCCTTCCGCCGTGTCTAGATACGGACGGGTGCCCAGGATACCATTATTTCGTTAATCAATCGGCGCTCTTTACAAGAGACATCAAACAGAACGGAACATGTTACGTGCGAATCGAAGATTCTTATATCGGTGGTCTAGATGAAGAAGTCAGAGGGCGCACGCCTCTAAACATTAATCATATGTCGAATGATATGACGTCACAATGGGAGGTGGTACGCTCTGAGTTCTGCGTTAGTATCGTTCACAGGGCAACGCCCGGGTATAAGAGCCGCCGTACGCAAAATTACATATTCGAAGATTCGCTTTGGAGTTGTGGTGATAACAACCTTACAGTCGGATCGACGAACGTAAATATGAACATCTTTGTTCGTGGGCGCGGCTTGCGCTTAGCTCCGTATGCCGGGCGCACGTACGATGTTATCCGCAAGATTCGCGGCACTGGCGGCATTGTAATGGATGGCCCAGGTACGCTTTGCTTTAGAAGAAGCCGCTACCTTGATATTGAGCAAGCAGATCCCATAGATATAGACCCTGTACTTGATAAAGACCTTGGTGATAATACTGGCACAGAACTTTATAATCCTTGCACGGTTCAATACACTGGCAACACGGAGCTTAATGGCGGCACAATCGATTTTGGTGGCTTTTCGCTTACCAATATGACGCTCACCGGAAAAGGCGGCACTGTTTTGAATGCCGCATTTGAGAGGCTGCGCATTTCGAATACAAATATTGTCTTTGGTTCTGGCGTAACTTTCGGCGGCACAACAAGGTTTGATTTTGCCGACATCGAAGCCTCTGACGGCGATAAGATTGTAGTCGGGCGTTATTCGGCAGAGCCGCCAAATGTTTCCAAGTGGCGCGCTCGCAATACGGCGAGAAATCTAAAGGCTACATTCTCAGTTGCTGATGGAGTAATTTCGGCCGAGTTCAAGAGTACTGGTGCAATAGTCCTTGTAAGATAATTTGCCGATGACAGTCCAGTGGGTGGTAGCGCTATGTTTGGCATTTGCCGCTTGTACCTCGCAGGCAATTGAGGTGCGAGCATCGGCATTTTATGAAGCGAGTTTCCGCGCTCGCGTAGTAAAGGGGCCGACGCTTGAGAAGTATCCTCAATTAAGCGATCTTGTCGGGCTGCTGGTAAGCCACTACAATTCTACGAAAATTCCTTTCGCTAGTTTCAATTGGGCTTTCCGTGAGGTGGCTAATGGAAAGGTTATTCCTCGTGCGAATATGGCAGCTTCGCCGACGATTCTTTTCCATAGCGATTGGCGCGATTTTACGATCAAGTTTTGGACACCCGAAAACGCAACGTGGTTTGCTCTTACTGCGAGCGGGGCGGAGATCGACGGCCTTGTGCTTCGCGAAGTTGCGCCTGCGCGAGTACTCAATATTAACGAGTGCTTTGATGCTCATGATGAATTTACGCCTGGCTGGCAGCTTGCAGGCCCAGCTCAATTTAAGCGCGACAAAAATGGAGTTAAGTACATCTTCGCTGAAGAAGGGCGCGTTTCGTCCGATCTTTTTGCCGTAAAGCCATCATCGCGGATAAGAGTTCTCCTGCGCGGTTCAATGCCGCGTTACGCGCTTGAGAATGCGCACTTTACGGCATCGGTTTATTTTTTTGAAGCGTATCATGAGGCATCTTCCGAGAAGAAGGCTGCAAAGTTCCGCGCTGCGCGAAAGGTGCGCATAACCGGCAAAGAAGGGGAAGCCTCATATATTTACTCTGTTCCTGAAAAGGCGCGGTGGGCTAGGCTAGTAGCCTCGGGCGGGAATATTTATGAATGTTCGGCAACAGAATTGCAGGCAGATGAATGATTCAATCTTCAGATAAGCGGAGGTTTTGAAAATGGGAAGAAGAGACAATTGGATTTTCCGCATAGCGTTGAGCGCAGTAGCAGTATCGCTACTCGAGGCGACAGCTTCGGCATTACCTGTTGCAAGTAAGTGGGCGCATGAAGACCTTACAAACCATCTTGCAAAGATGATGATTAAGGCGGGAGAAAAAGTTAGTAGCATGCCCAACTTCAAAATGGTTCTCCCTGAATCAGATGAAGCTAAATTGTTCGCGGCAGATTTAAAAGCGCTAAAAGATACCGACGGATATGCAGTAAGAAAATTAAATGGCGAGATTTGTTTTGTAGCGGCAAACCCTAAGGGGCATGTTAACGGCGTGCACCGTTGGCTTGAGCGCAATTTTGAAATCATATGGCCGCGTCCGAAAGATGGGGTTTCTATGTATGAAGGAGCAAGCAGTTCCGACATTGCCGCGGCCGATTGCAACTACCGCGATGTGCCGGCTTTCAGATTGCGCCTTCTAGGCGGCGAGACGGGAGATAAGAATGTGTGGCTGTGGCGCGTTCGCAACGGTGATTCGTCGATGATCAATATGGCAAGAATGTCGGAGAAGGACCTTGAGCTAGCAGAGCGTTATGGAATGTATCGTGCGTTCCGCGACATGTACGGCTCGGGGCACGATATGGAATCGCGCTGGTTTCCGCGTGAAGAGTTCTTTAAAGACCATCCTGAATATTGGATGCTGATTGACGGTAAACGCTGGGAAGGGCCTCATTCTAACTTTTGTGAGACGAATCCGGATTTTGTGCGCGCATTTTCTAAAAGCGTTGAAGAAAAGATACGCGGCCTTCCCGATACTGTGCGCGTAATTTCGATAAACATGATGGATCAGGGCCTTACGTGCCAGTGCAAAAATTGTCTTTCGCCGATAACACTGAAAGACGGTACTGTCGTTGACAAGAATGATCCTGCATTTCGCTCTACGCGCTTTTTCATCTTTTTTAACGAAGTGGCAAAGCACGTTGAAAGGGTTCGCCCCGGCACGGAGATAATGCAGTTTGCCTACATGCATCTAGCTATTCCGCCAAAGGTTAAAGTTGAGCCGAATGTCATTCTTAAGTTTTGCCCTTATCCGCGAAATATGCGTTACGGCATTGTTGAAAGTAAAGACAACGCCAACTGGAAAGCGCGTCTTGATGGATGGTTAGAAAATACCCAGAATATTTATCTGCGGGAATATTATTTCTGTGGGTGCATCTATTATCCGCGGCCGATTGCCGATGGTGCAGTTAAAGACCTTAGGTACTGCCGCGATCGCGGAATAAGAGAAGTCTACTCTGACTTGGCAGGCAGGTGGGATGGTAATGTCAACAATTCAAATTATGGCCTTAATCGCCCGTTTAGAGAATTCTGGGATATGGTTGGCATGGAAGCGTGGACGATAGGTAAACTCTTTTGGGATCCGTCGCTTGATCCTGCCGCTCTTCGAGATAAATATCTGCGCTTAACATTTGGGCCGGCAGCTTCTGATGTAGCAGAGTTTTATAGGCTTCTTAATGAGTCGTGGTATTCCGATAAAATGGCTGCTAGCTTCTGTGACAATCCTTTTAGGAGCGCGGCGCACTATATTGTGAAAAAGGGAATTGCCAAAAAATGCGTTGCACATCTTGATGCAGCTTTAAGTAAGGCCGATTCGCCTGAACGCCGCGAATGGATTAAGAATATGCGCCGCATTCTGGGCGATTGGATTCGCGAATCTCCCAATTACATTACCGGCGAATTTAATGTTCCTCGCTTGCAGGAAGGTGATCCGGGTTTTGATTTCAGCAGCGGTCTTTGGGCGAAGGCAGCAGAGATGCCTGCTTTTAAATCGCTGCGCTCGAAAAAGAGTTTCGATCGCTCTGGAACGTCTGCAAGAATTTATTCCGATGGCCGCGCATTCCGCATTGGCTTCGACGTTAAGATGGAAAATGCGCCTATCGCGCTAACCGCTAGCGGCAAGGGGCGCTTCCCGCGCGGCGACAAGATCGAGTTGTCGTTTTCATCGAAAGAGAAAGGCTATTACCAGTTCGCTTTCGATTGCGACGGCAATCGCTATGAGGCGAATGTTTTAGATGCTTCGTGGGATTGCCAGTGGGATCTTAAGATTAAAAAAGGCGAGAAGGGCTGGAAGGCATCTGTCAGAATACCTTTCGATGCGCTTGGCTTTGGACCACATGTCGATCCGCGCATAAAATTTATGCCGATGATAACGGTTATTGAAGGCGGCGCACAAGGCGAGTCGAAACTTTTCTCATGGCAGGGCGGCATTCCGCATACTCCTGTGTCATGGGGCGAGCTTAATGTCGCCATAGAATGATGAATGCCGCTTGGTTGACGGAAAGATGATTCTTTTGGTAGACTTCCCGCCGATATGAGTTTTTTAAAGGCAATGCGCAAAGTTTCTATCGTAGCAGCCTCAATGGTTGCAACGTTTGCGCTTGCCTTGTGCGTTAATAAACCATTGCAGCTATGTCTGTGCGATGATGACCCCGATGACTGCGGCGAGCATTGCCACGAGTGTGCTCCCGAAACGGACCATGATTGCAATCATATTGTAATTGAGTTAGAAACGCCTTCGCCTACGCAAACTAGCGTTTCTGTGCCAGTTGTTGCAGCCGAAAGTTTTGTTTCTTCTTTTGATGTTCAGCTTTCGCATCGATTTATTTTAGATTCTCTTTTGCCTTCAGCAAATAAGCCTCCCGATTTACGAGGCACATATATTTCAAGTTCTACGCGTCTTTATCCACGTTCCTGATTCTGATTTGCAGCATCAGCGTGTAGTCTTTTTTAAATCGGCATTTGGCCGATTCTTGAAAGCTTGTATGGAAGTGATGCCAGTATTAGGTATTCACAAGAAGAATTGGGATATATTTTATGTTTGCATTTATAACGAGAAATCCGAAGACCTTTATTGCGGCAATTCTTATTGCCGCGGCAGTAGGTTATAATTCCTGGCGTTCGCTTGCTGTCGATGTATTTCCCGATGTATCGGTGCCGCGCGTTACGATTATGACGGAAGCGGGCGGCCTTAGCGCGGAGGAAGTCGAGCAGCTCGTAACGATTCCGATTGAATCAGTAATGAACGGCATTCCTGGCGCTACTCAAATTCGCTCAAGTTCTAGCGGTGGGCTTTCATTCGTGTGGGTTGACTTTGAATGGGATGTCGATGTCTCGCGCGCGAGGTTCGATGTATTCGACCGCCTCTCGCGCGTAAAAGATATTCTTCCTGAAGAAGCGCACGCTGAAATCGCGCCGGTCGTTTCCGTTACTGGCGAAATAATGCTTGTCGCGCTTACGTCAGACGGCAGAACTTCCGATCTTGAGGTAAGGGAGATGGCCGAATACGATTTAAGAACGCGTCTTATGGCAGTACCTGGAATAGGCGAAGTTGCTGTCATGGGAGCGCGCTTACCAGAGTTTAGAGTTGCAGTCGACCCCGTAAGCGCTGCACAGTTTGGGCTTTCGCTCTTCGACATTATCGAAGCAGCGCGCTCTTCGCGTACGTTTTTAAGCGGCGGTTATTTGGCCAACGTTTCTGGTGATGAAGTTCCGCTAAGGCAAATTGCGCGTGCCGACACGCTTGAAGCGATAAGGTCTACCCCCATCCCGCGTGAGGGCGGCGGAAGTTTACGCTTGGGGGATGTTGCGGAAGTTTCACTCGCAGGTATGCCGCGCCGAGGAAGCGCCTCTTTCAATGGGCGCGAGGCGGTAGTTTTATCGGTTCAAAAAGCGCCCGGCGGCAACACGATCGAACTTACCGCCGCGTTAGAAAAAACCTTAGCTCAATTTGCCGCGTCAGTTAAATCAAGCGGCATTGAAGTTCATAGCCAAGCTTATAAGCAGGCGGATTTTATTGCCTCGTCTATTTCGGGTGGAGGCAAGGTGGTTCGTGATGCCGTCTTAGTTGTAATTGCCGTATTGCTTCTTACGCTCCTTGAGTTGCGCACTCTCGTTATCGTTTTGGTGACTATGCCCATATCGGTATTACTTGGCATTGCCGTCTTTCCGATGTTTGGGCTTGGAGTCAATGTCATGACGCTTGGCGGTTTTGCGGTAGCTGCTGGCGATATAGTCGATGCGGCAATTATTTTTACGGAGGTAATTCGCCGGAAACTTGGCGAGAATGCATTGCTGGATGTTGGATCCAGGCGCCCGGAGGCGGAAGTAATAGTTAAGGCTGCTAGGTCAGTTGCACCCGGCGTTCTTTTCTCGACGTTTATTGTCATTTTAGTTTTTATTCCGCTTTTGATGCTATCGGGCTTGGAAGGGCGCTTTTTCCGTCCTCTCGCGCTTTCATACATTTGCATTTTCGCAATGTCGTTGGTCGCGTCGTGGGTTATGGTGCCGGCGCTCTCAAAATTGCTGCGCCTAGGTAGAGTAGGCAAAAGCCGGAAAGCGAACGGCGGAGTTTCACTTGGCATTCGCGTCATGCGAGCAGTTTACGCGCCGTTTCTTTCATTCGCATTGCGATTCCCAAAGACAGTTCTCTTTGTCGCCGTCGTGGGCGTTATTTTGGCAGTTAAAGTGGCAATGGGCTTTGGCTCAAGTTTTCTTCCACCGTTTAGGGAGGATTCCTTTAACGTTATGCTTTCGCTCCCACCAGGAGCGTCGCTCGCAGAGACAGAGCGCATATGCGAAGCTTGTGTTCCTGCGCTAAAGTCGATTCCCGGCGTTTTTGCCGTGACGCGCCGCACCGGGCGCGCCGAGCGCGACCAGCATGCCGAACCTGTTTCAAGCTCTGAATTTGTCGTGCGCGTCGATGCAAGCGGTGACAGCGATGCCGTGCGCAATGAGATTCGTGAAAGGCTAGGCGATATTCCCGGCGCTTCACTATTTGTAGGCTATCCTATAGCCCACCGTATAAGCGCAGTTCTTTCTGGAACGGAAGCGGAACTGGCGGTCAATATTTTTGGGGAGAATCCCGATGTTCTGCGCGAAAGAGCCGCGCTCATGAAGAAAGAACTTGAGCAGATGCCTGAAGTCGCCGACCTTAGAGCCAACCGCGAAATAACAGTGCGCACGCTCAGGATCGATTACGATTTTGCCGCGCTTGCTGAAGCTGGCATAACTCCGCGCGAAGCGGGAGAGCAAGTATCTGCCGCGTTTAACGGAGTTGAGGTGGGCGAAATAAGAAATGGCATAAGGCGCCGCTCGCTTACGGTGAGGCTTGCGGGCGATGAAAACACATTCGATGCAAATTCTGTAAGTTCGCTTATTCTTTCAGGGCGCTCTGGTAAGCGTGTTAAATTATGCGATGTCGCTACGATTGTTCCGGAAGAAGCGCCTAACCTAATGCTGCGCGAGGGCGGAAGGCGTAAAGCGCTTATATCATGTAACCCCGCTCCTGGAGTTGATGTCGGCTCATTCGTAGAGAAGCTCCGAGAGCGCCTTTCGCCGATTGCTGCAGAAGGCGGCTGCACAGTCTCGTTCGGCGGAAGTTATGAAGCGCGCGAGAGAGCGGCTAAAAGACTTCTTGTAGTTGG
>JAGBXE010000118.1 GCA_017629455.1 Kiritimatiellia bacterium | reverse complement strand
CACCGCCGTCGAGATCGACATGCGCTTGCTGATACTGGTAAGATGCAACTGGAGCTGAACCTTCAGAACTACCAAGATAGAGCCTATTACAAGTTAACTCACCACCCGTCATCCTAAGGCGCTGCGTATGATTTTGCGTCATTTCAGGGTCTTTGTTTTGCGAGCGCCCGACGAAAAAATCGCCGCAAACGACCTTGCCGCCCGACATATCGAAAAGCGCATTTCCCGGCCCGAGATGAATTGCACAGGCAGAAGCCAGGTTGACGCAGTTCGTGACGATAAGGTCAATCTCACCGCCCCTCATCTCAAAAATTCCGTTACCCGCGGCCCCGTCTCCAACAAAAATGCTCACGCCGCTCGTGCCGCTGGCAACAGGATAAAGAGGCAATATCTTGCCGCCGGCCATAACGACACTGTTTGACGCGTATGGCACGTGGCCAACATACATTTGGCCGTTGCCTTGTTGCGTCGTCAAGACAGTCGTATTCGTCATCAAGAAAATGCGGGTATCATCGCCGGAAACATGAAGCTCGGTCTTGTAGTCGTTAATTTGGCCGGGAGCCGTAAACCCTAGGAAAAACCGGCCGGGCAGAACGGCTGAAGCTCCGTCGGTAATCGTAAAACGAGTATTGCCTTGAATAGCCGAGGAAGACGACTGCCGCATGTCGAGGAGAGTGCCGGAACCGGAAAATTCTATCTCATTACGCCTTGAGGCGGCGTTCTTTTCGGTACCGAAATAGACATAATAGTTATTCAGCATTTCGCCGCCGTTATCGACAACAATTCGTCCACCGTCGCAAACGGAGAGGGTGTTCGTGCCCACGTAAGAATAATCGCCGCCGTTGAAAAAGTAGCTTGTCCTGCTCAACCTAAGCACGCCTCCTTCTGCAATGGCAATAGCATTGTTTGTGGCCTGCCCGGGCGCGGAAAAAACAGAAGCCTTTACGGTCGAATTTGAAATCAGCATGCCGCAATACGAATTGAGCGTATAGGAAAAACGCAAATCCCACGCCCCAAGATTGTCAGGGTCAAAATCAAAAGTACCGCGAAGAAACTCAATATTTACACTGCGATCACTCTCACTATGCGTTTTGAAAAGCGCATTCTCCCAAGTCATGACCGGCTCATAATCGGCAGAATTTATATTACCCATCATAAGAGCTTGCGTTCCAGCCGACGAAACGCTGGCGACCTGAAATGGATAGTACGAGCCTCCATCCTGATTAAGGCCACGCTTCGTATCGACACCCTCTTCGAGGGCACCCATACCGAAAGTACGATTTGCGCCATCGAACGTAAAAACTGACGGCGCTTGATGAAGAATGTGCAGATGCTCCATCTTGCCAACAGCATCGGGAAGTATGCACTCTACCGCCGTTTCGCCGCCCTTTACGGCATTAAAATCGGCGGCGGTAAGAGCCTCCATTGGATAAAAAGTTTTTGTACTCCAATTGGTAAGAGTAGTCCACTCGCCCGATTTGACGGAACAATTCCACGTATTTCTCGTTATAGTAGCAAAGCTAGCGCAAAACGGAATAACGCTTAACGCCAACAAAAGTATTTTTGTCATGACTAACCTTACCTTTCTTCCTAAACTTATTTTAAAAGCTCAATAATCCAATTTGCCACTTTTTGCCTAGCTTTATCGGCATCGGCATTAAGATGCGTTACAACATCACCATTAAGAGCAACGCGCTCAGCATCGGCCGAATCGAGGCAATACGGATGCCAATTAGCACGAATCGAACGCTTTAAAGCATCAAACTCAGCAGCTATGGCAACGCGGCGCGGATGGGATTTGCGCTCTTCTAAAAGCTCAGTGAGAGTATTTAGATACGCATAATCTGCAGCCCCTAGACAATCGCCTTCCATTTGAAGCGTCGATAATAACCTGCCAGTCTTATCGTAGCGCGTAAGCGATGCCCAGCCGTTAGGCGCCATTTCGTCTTCTTGGGAAACTTGCCCGCCTAAGGCAAAAAGCCACACTGTATGCCCTACCGATTCTGGCGTAAGAAACTCGGACCAGCCTACCGTCTGGCGCGATGGCATAAGCCCGCCCCACGCGCCGTGAACACTGCCGAATGCATATCCATACGAGCCTTCAAGCGAATACAAATAAAGTTTACCTCCGATTTTCGAAGTCTCGCGTGCGAGCATCTGCATGCCTTTTGTACCTGGGGCCGTTGAGGATATCGCAATTTTCGTGCGAACTTTACT
>JAGBXE010000117.1 GCA_017629455.1 Kiritimatiellia bacterium | reverse complement strand
CTTTACTCCAAGCATCTGACGAGCAGTAAATGGCCGACGTTAAGCCTGCCTGTTCGATAATTTCCTTCTCCCACTTAGTACGCGGCACTCGTGCTTCAAAGTTGGGCTCATCCATTCCAAGTATCGCAATTGGAATACCGCAACATTTTTGGGCAATTTCTTTTAGAGCATCAACCGCAGCCGCCTTAAACCATGGCTCTGACATTTCTGGAATCATATGAGTTTGCTCGCCTGCGGCATCAGCCATAGTAATGCCAAGGGCCTTGGCAACAGCAACTTCCAACTTGTCGGAGAAATGAATAAAAAGCGTACCCGTAAACCCGGCAGCTCTATACGCAGTAAGCGCATCGTCCAGTTTTTTAAACGACTTTATCCTTACGCTTCCCTTCCCGTCTTTTTCAAGCTCCAGCATCCCCGGACCATACTGACACGGAACAAGAGCCGACTCAAAGCCGCGTCCTTTAAGCCATTTAAACAATTCAACTAGACGCGTCGGGGCTCCTTTAGCAGCATAGGGCCCTCCATGTATGATCATTTCATGTTTAGCGTTCGATGGCCAACGTAATTTAAACGGCAAAACTGTAAAATTAACTTTTGCTTTGCGTACCTCTCCCGACTCGCTAGTAGCAACCACTTCACCGCGATAGACGCCAGGCTTAGCATCGGCAGGCACACAAAATTGCGCCATCAACATCGCCGACGTAGATTCTGGTAGCTCCTGAGCGCTCTCGACGGGAAAAAGAACTTCAGGTATTTTTATGTACGCACCAAGCTTTCCATCAGCACGCATCCAGTTGTGAGCGCGGTAAATAAGCGGCTTTGTAATTTCATTTCCGCCTGCTGCGAACGACCCAGATGTAATAGTAATAGCCGACTTCTTTTCAGCGTACACACCGAAAAAGAGATCCATCGTCTCGCCTGGCGTAGCCGAAAGTGAGAATTCATCTTGCAGTTGCGTCGGGTGTGGGTAATGGCGGTCGAAAGTCCTTCTGGGTGAATCAACCCTGAAAAACGCAAACTTGCCGCCGCCTGAAATTTTCGGCGAAGGCCAACTTGGCGGAGGCGTAGTTTCCATAAGGAAGCTTTCCTTCGCGGTAGACTTAGCGCCGATATTAGCGCCGATATTAGTTGAATCTACGATTTCTGCCGATGTAGCACCAGCTACGGCGCCCTTCCTTCGCGTAGCAGAGTTGGGCTCTTCGAGCGTTATTCGGATATTCGAAAACTTAGCAGAACCGCGCGCCCAACGAACTCCAAAATATGCCCAAAAGCCCTTGGCACCCTTGGCAATGGGAAACTCCATTTCGTATGCGGCTTTCTTGCGAGTTCCAAAACCCATATTTATATTTTTAGGATGAATTTTGCGCCCATTGGAATCAACATACTCAACAAGCACACAAACGCCCGCACAGCTGTAACTAGGTTCATCCGGTATAACATTATCCCACGAAGCATCAAATGATATGCGCATAAGCCCACCAGATGATATATCTGCCGGAGAACGGAATATCGCAAAACTTTCACCTCTGAAAACTTGACTTGAGCAATTTATGCCGCCAGCATCGCATTGTACTGCGCCGCGGCTATACGACCAGCCTTCGGCCTTGCTGCAATCTGCGCTAGAGGCCTTCAATTCAATAAAACAAGCCGCTGCCGCAGAAAAAACACAACAACTATGCGCCAATGCTACCGCCAAGGCGACAATGAAAAATCTGCAAAACGGCATAACAACACTCCCTGAAACTATAGATAACTTTTACATAACATTATTTTACAATACGCATTCAATACAACAAACGGATTTACGAAATAAGTTTCAACGGATTTGCGTACAAGGTAAACCCTGTTACGCAAATCCGTTATGTGGCGTTTAATAAACTAGCGCTAGCTTTTGCGATTAGAAGGCATCAGCTGCATCGTTTACGATACGTTGGCGTTTTTCTATTGCCGTTTTGAGCGCTGCGCGGCGCAGTTCTTCTGCTTCATCGGCAGCGGCGGTAAGCATTGAATCATCCCACGCGGCAAGAACAGTTTCGTATGTGGACGAATAACCGGCAAGGCAAGCTGTCACAAAACGCCCAGGCCCGATTACAAATGTGTAGACTGGCCTAAAGAAGTGACGCGGACGCGCCCAAGTGCGATAACGGCGTTCAAGCGCTTCGATAAGATAGTTGCGCCTCCAATTAGACCCTGAATCTACAGCCTCCTTCGCGCAGGCGTAGACTTTGACGATGCGATGCGTCTTTGGCGTAACATAGACGAAATAATCATCAAAGCCCGCGAGTGCTTTTTTAGGCGTAAAGCGTGCACACTTAAGGTGCCCTTCGTCTGCATCGGAGAAGAAATTCGTCGAAGCGAAGACCTCGCCGAATTTAAGCCCCATAAAGGAATCGGCATCTTCAACTTCGGCAGAACTCTTTTGCGAGATTGACGGCGCTAATGACGACATCCCGACTTCACCGACAGGATAAGTTTGAGCATATTCTGTAGATGTCGTACCTAGGACATTGCCATCAGCATCAAGGGTAGTACGCGTTTCGCGGCGGTGCTCAGTTACCATTGCACCATTAGTTGAAACGGTGCACTCCACAAAAGATCGGGAAATGCTACCGTTTTCATTCGTGACAACGGCAGCTTCCGACGACTTTTGCGAGACGTCCTTTTTAGTTTCTGAAGTTTTGGCGGCAAACCCGATAAGTGCGCTCGTCGCCACAATACCGGCCATAATGCCGGCTAATTTTCTGGCTTTGTAATTTTTCATAACGGCGTTCCTTTCTTT
>JAGBXE010000116.1 GCA_017629455.1 Kiritimatiellia bacterium | reverse complement strand
CCAGCCCTAAAATCAAAAGAGGAACGATAAACTTAAGGACTTGCGAGAAAAGCGCATTAAACGTTTTAAAGAGGCGCACTCCAGCATCGGGGAGATATAGACCTAATATCGCACCAATAACTATCGCAATAATAATCCGTCCAAAAAGACCTATTCCTATTTTACGTGACATTAAGCTACCCTTTCCTAGCATTAACTTAATTTGTAGTTCTTCTCGAAAAAAAGCTCTACAAGAACAGGCTTTTTACGAGAAGAACGCGGCGAACTAAATGCCGCCGCGTACTCCGTTCCAATCGGCAAAGCGCCGCTCTGCAAGCTTTTTGTATTTCGCTCCTGCGCCGCCATTGACGAAAGGATCAATTGAAATACCCCCTCGCGGAACGAACTTGCCTATCACCTCAAGGTATTTAGGCTTCAAAAGGCGCCACAAATCATCGAAAATGACATTGACGACATCTTCATGAAAATCGCCATGATTGCGAAAGCCAAAAAGATACATCTTAAGCGATTTCGACTCAACAAGCCTTTTGGCAGGAATATAACGGATCGTGAGCGTCGCAAAATCAGGCTGACCAGTTTTCGGACATAGCGTCGTAAATTCTGGAGCTGTAAACGTCACCCAGTAATCACGCGAAGGATGAGCATTCGAAAACGACTCAAGAACTGAAGCGTCGTACGTCGTAGGCACGCGCGACTTAGCCCCAAGAGATTTAAGTTCGCCTAAATCACTACGCATATCGAACCTACTTGATTAACTTGCTAGAATCGATAATGCCGGCGCGAACGAGCACTTTAAGAGCACCGTTGACCTTCTCGAGTTCTTTCGAATCTCCCTTTGCTTTGCGGTAGGCTTCTAGACATTTGTCGAAAGCAGCCTTATATTCCCCTTCGTAGGAATATTGAACCACATGACCGAGTAAAAGAAGATTTTCTGCAGAAACGGATGAAGGATCGGCAATCGCGGCAAAAAGCTTGGCAGCCGTTTTGCGACGCAATTCCATGACACTGGCCTTATCAGCGGACATCTGCGAGTGCGTCAAGTTTGCCCAGCGCGAAGCAATCGGGCGGTACCAGATATTTCTAAACTGAACTACACACCCATGATCCTGAAACGCCAAGGGCCCCTTCGTAGGACCAGGTTTAAGAGGACGACGAGTACAATGAGTTGTAGCTCCTTCCATCTCCCAGGCATCCTGCACCAAAACGCCATTGAAGAAAACCGTTATGCTACCAGGGTGAAGAAGTTTATCACCGCTCCAGACAGGCTGATGGAAAATAATATCATACACCTGCCATTCGCCAGGTTTGCGCTGGGGATTTACGAGCGGGGGATTTTCGGCGTAAACAGCACCAGCCTGACCATCGGTATAGTTATCGACAAACTCGCTCGTGCCTGCGCTTTGCTGGCTAGTATAGTACGACTCAAGAACCTGCACCTCGTAGCCGTCTTTCGTACCCATAAGAAACACACCTGAATTGCCGCGCATCTGAGGGCCTTTATCGGTGTATAACTGATTAGGGTCGTGGCGGTATTCGATATGAAGCTGGCAATCACCAAACTGCTCACGCGTATAGATGTTGCCGCCATTCTTCCACTTGGGAACAGAATAGAAATAACCTTCATCGCTGTATGACCAGCCGGATTTAGCACCCTTTGCATCGCACCAATTCTTTTCAAACGACTCACGCGAGCCATCGAAAAGAACAATCGCATCTGACGGCGGGAGAGTTGGAACGTAAGCTGCAGGCTCAACTTTTACAGGTTTTGGGCGAACCCAATCATGAACAGCCCAAGCGTGCTTATCGTCAGGGGCATCTCCATAAAGGAGTGCCGCTGCAACTATAAAGAGATTAATCGCCATTTTTCAAAACCTTATTCGTGATTGAAAAGATCATTAATCGACTCATCATTGTGCGTACGCCTAATGGCCTCGCCGATGAGAGGAGCTACCGACAACTGCGTAAGAGTAAAGGGAAGCTTGGACGTATCGAAATCCGTCCTTAACGGAATCGAATCTGTGACGACAAGCTCATCAAGCTGCGATTCCGTCATAAGGCGCTCAACACCCTTTGAGGTAAGCGGGAAGTGTGACACGAAAGCATGGACCGACTTAGCGCCCTGCTGACGGCACATAGCAGCCGCAGCAGAAAGCGTACCGCCAGTAGCAGTCATATCGTCAATCATGATGACATCGTGCCCTTTAACGTCGCCAACAACAGAAAACGCATCAACAGTCGAATCGCCTGTACGTTGCTTAGCGACAATCGCCAACCCGCAGTTAAGCTTGCGGCTGTAGCCATAAGCCGTCTTCGCGCCGCCCGTATCGGGAGCTACGACGATTGGGTTAGCCCAGTGCTGATCGCGAATATACTTCAAGATAATCGGCTCAGCCTTGAGATGATCGAGCGGAATATCAAAAAAGCCTTGAATCTGATTTGCGTGTAAATCCATGGCCATCACACGATCAGCGCCAGCTTCCTGAAGGAGATTGGCGATAAGGCGCGCGGTAATCGGCACGCGCGGCTGATCTTTGCGATCCTGGCGAGCATAGCCGTAATAAGGAATGACGGCCGTAATGCGCTGAGCACTACCGCGCTTAAGCGCATCAATCATAATGAACAGCTCCATGTACGCCTGATTAGGCTCGGGGCTGCCAGACTGAATCACAAAAACATCGCGCCCACGCACGCCATCGAGCACCTGGCAGAACGTTTCGCCATCGGGGAAGTGCTTGATGTCAATCTTATTGAGAGATTTACCAAGATACGCTGCAACCTTTTCAGCTAAAGCTTGATTAGCCGTACCCGAAAACACCATGAAGTCGTCTTTTATTTCACTCATTGCAAAATGTCCTTGTAATTACCTGTGTATTATAACATAATATTGCCAAACAGGTTCCCTCTTCCATCTTCCATTTGGGCGTTTCGCACTTTCAAAATTTGATACAATGCGCAATAAAGCAAATAAGACACCCCTTTACACGTAAGATTTTCAAAGCAAAAACTTCAAAATTCAAGGAGCGATTTATACCATGGGCGAAAAAATAGTTCTCTGCAAACCCATTCCCGGCGCTATGACAGAGCAAGAGAAAGCAGAAGCCGGCTATCTTT
>JAGBXE010000115.1 GCA_017629455.1 Kiritimatiellia bacterium | reverse complement strand
CTGGCGCGGCGATTTTGCGCGGTCGTTCGGCCGCCGCGGTCTTGCGGTTCTCGAGGCGAGTGAGAACGTCACAACTAATTCGACCGGCGGTTTGAGACTTTCCGATTCCGACGCCCTGCGCGTAAAGTGGCCGGCGTCAGGAGCCGATGCGCGAACCTATTCGTTCATCGTTCAAGTCGAGGGGGACGGAACGCTTGTATATTCAGGCGCGGACGGATCAAGTGTTGAGATCACTGAAGCGGACGGCGTGAAGAGCGTCGTGTTCAGCAATGTCGAAGATGATTTCGAGTCTGCGTTTTCGTTCAGCGGCGAGGGAACTTCGCTGGTGTACGGATTTAAACGCGACGGTAAGTGGATGACAATTATAATAAGGTAAATATGAAAATGCACTTTTTTTGCGGCGCGGCCGCGGCACTTCTTTTCTTTGGAATTCTTGAGGCGGCTTCAGTCGCTGAGGCAGGCGGTTATTGGGTTGAAGATCGTATATCGCGCTGCCCTACGGCTCCGATAAAACGCCCACCGGATAATCGCGACGAGCTTCTCGAGCCAATTGATCATTATACAGATGAGTTTCTTTCGCAAGTGTCAGATGAGGGCGTAAACGGATTGTGGATTCCAGTGCGCTTTCGCGAATTGGCGTCAACTCCCTATGCTCCCGTAGATTCCCTTGCATCGCGACGCCTTGCGAAGTTAAGGTCTGTAGTAGGTAAGTGCGCACGCTTTGGCGTTAAAGTGTGGCTCTTGGTGATTGAGCCGCGTACGATGGCCGATGATGATCCGTTTAAGTTGCGCTACCCGGATGCTGTTGGCGCACGTGTATGGGATGGCAAGTTCGTATCCTGCCCGTCGTCTCCGGCAACCACGAACTATCTGGAGTTGGCTACAAAAAGTATATTCGAGAGTGTTCCTGGGCTAGGGGGGCTTATCTGCATTTCAAGCGGCGAACGCTCGACGACTTGTTTTAGCGAGTATAGCCCGATTAAAGAGTTTACTGGAGCTGGTACTTGTCCAAAGTGTACGAAGCGCGAGCCCGCAGAATTGTACGCCTCTATTGCAAGCGCTTTTGTAAGCGGCATACGCAATGCAAAATCTGATGCCAAGGTGCTTACTTGGTTTTATCATCCAAACGCCGTTCCTTATAGAGCGAAATGGGTAGAAGATTGCGCCCGAATGGTTCCTGAAGGCGCAAAGCTTGTGTATAATT
This sequence comes from Kiritimatiellia bacterium, assembly GCA_017629455.1. Next base: position 1,834 of record JAGBXE010000115.1, on the reverse strand, counting down.
TTGAATCTGGTTCAGAGCGTGTTCAGGGCGGTAAAGTGCGCCGCGGCGGCGATTACTGGCTTTCCGTTCCAGGGCCTGCCGCGCCATTTAAGGGCGTTGCTGCTGCAGGGCGTTCGGCTGGCAAGGGGATCGCGGCTAAAATCCAGGTCTCATGCTCGCACGAGATAGCGACGCTACCGTACGTTCCAGTTCCGGGGCTCCTTTATCGCAAGTATAAGAAATTGCGCGAACAGGGCGTATCGAGTGTTCTTCAGTGTTGGTTTTTTGGCGGCACGCCAGGGGTGATGAACCGCGCGGCAGGTGAACTCTCGAAAAGTGATTTTTCTCAAACTGAAGAGGAGTTCCTTTTTAATTTGGCGCGGCGCGACTGGGGAGAGGATGCTAGTAACGTAGCGCGCTTGTGGAATCTGCTTTCTGATGCGTACGGCGAATATCCGCTCTCGAATCCTGTGCAGTATTATGGCCCATTTCATGCATCGTGCACGTGGAATCTCCTGCCCGACATTACAATGCGCTCGCTCGCGCGTACGTGGCGGCCTGATGTAGAGCCTAGCGGCGATCTTGTTGGCGAGGCGCTTGAAGATTATTCGCTTGAAGATCTCTACAATCAGACCAAGCGCATGTGCGAAAAACTTGATCGCCCCATTGTGGGGGAAATGCTTTCGCGCCTTTCGGAGCGTTATGCTGACAATCCTGAAAGGCGTCACGATCTTGGCATTATGAAGGCGCTTAGAAACATCTTCATAGGCGGGCGCGACGCTTTGGCATTTTACATTGCGCGCCGCGAAGCCGTTTTTGCAAGCCGCAATGAAGGCGATTTTAAAAAGGCGTTAGCTGAATGTAAAAAGATGCGCGAGATTCTTGAACGCGCTAACGGCCTTACGAAAGAGATGATTGCTCTTTGCGAAGATGACGAAAGGCTAGGTTATCATCCCGAAGCTGAAAGGCGCCAGTTTACTCCGGAAACGCTTCGTCGCCGCCTTGCGTTGCTCGACGCTTCGCGCGCGCGCCTTGGCGAGATAGAAGCTGGCTTGGCAGCTGGGCGCGCCTGGCCGAAATCTCCTCGTGAATTAGATGTTGATGTATGGAAAGCTAAGCGCGATGCAGATGGGTCGATAGTAATCGAAGGCGTAGCGCCCGATGTGCCTGGCAATGTTGAAGTAAGAGTGTACGACCTTTGTGGCACGCGTACGGCAAGAGTAGCTTCAGTTGTGCCCGACGCGGAAGGGCGCTTTCGCGCAGTCTTTTCGTGGGATAGCGACGTGCGTAATCGCCCGGCGTGGATAGTAGTTCGCCGCGGTGGCGATTTCAACAACGGTGGAACAAAATGGATATGGCCCAAGCGCCCCGAGTTCAACGAACCGCGGCTTATACAGTCGCGTCTTACGGGCGACAATTTTGCCCGCCTGGAGTATTAAAGGAAAGTAAGCTCGTGCCAATGTCCGTTAATCTCAATATGTGCCGTGACTCTTCTAAATGTAGTGGGAAATTATACACATTGTGAAGCCAAGGCAACATGCTTACTGCGCAACAATAGCGATAAAGTTGCAAAAATCTAGGATGGATGGTAATTTATTGTAAATATCTCAGGATTCGGGTTTGACGGCAACCCATCGTTTATGATATCCTAACAAGCAACTACAAAGAAAGGTTGCGCTCCTCCCTATTGGATAGCAGTGGTATAAAATGATAAAACGTGAGAAAAGCGGGTGATTTGTTGCGGATAACGTAAAGTTCTCTATCCATCAAATCACGGATATGATATAATATGAACAAGTCAAAGAACGGACGCCAACTAATCCTTTGAGGAGGTGGTGGTCTAAAGAAAAATAGG
>JAGBXE010000114.1 GCA_017629455.1 Kiritimatiellia bacterium | reverse complement strand
CCTTAAACAAAATCTATCTCCAAAATAATGCAACACCGCGCGCCGCCCCAGACGGGCGCGCCGCGCTTCTGCCGTATTTGTGCGAGAGCTTTGGCAACCCAAGTTCTATGCATGCGTTTGGCGGTTCGGTAGCATCTGCCGTTTCTGCCGCCCGCGAAGAGGTTGCTCGTTTCATCAATGCCGAGCCCGATGAAATAATTTTTACATCCTGCGCGACAGAGTCCGATAATGCCGCAATTCGCGGCTCAATGGAAGTACTTGGATCTGACGCCAGGCTTATTACAACTGTAGTAGAACATCCTGCAGTCCTTCAACCTTGCCGCCGCCTTAAGGCTCAAGGGCGCGAAGTCATTGAAGTTGGTGTCGACAGCTTTGGTAACTTGAAGCTCGATGAGCTCCGTCAGGCGCTCTCTGGTGCGAAGAAGGCGCTAGTTTCGGTTATGTGGGCTAACAACGAGACAGGCGTTGTTAATCCAATGGCCGAGATATCTGAAATTTGCCGCGAATATGGTGCTCAGCTTCATACCGATGCCGTTCAAGTTGCAGGCAAGATAGAAGTTGATGTCAAGAAGGTCCCCGTCGATATGCTTGCTATGAGCGGGCATAAGTTTCATGCTCCAAAAGGCGTTGGGTTCCTTTATGTACGGCGCGGCGCTAAATGGCGTCCATTTATGCTTGGCGGCCATCAAGAGTCTGGCAAGCGTGCAGGCACAGAAAATGTTCCGTACATTGTAGGGCTTGCCAAGGCGTGCGAGCTTGCGCGCCGCGATATGGCGTCAGATAACGTCAAAATTGAACGATTGCGCAACAGGCTTGAAGAGGGTATTCTTTCTTCGTGCCCAGGAGTGCGCATAAATGGCAATCCCGCAGCGCGCCTTTCTAATACGCTCAACGTCAGCTTTGAGTATATCGAAGGCGAATCGATAGCCTATAAGCTTTCCGATTTAGGCATTTGCATTTCTACTGGCTCTGCGTGCGCTTCTGGCTCGCTTGATCCAAGTCATGTAATTAGGGCAATGGGCGTTCCTTATACGGCGGTCCATGGTTCAGTACGTTTTTCTCTTTCAAGGGAAACTACCGATGCCGAGATTGATTATGTCCTGGAGAAGCTTCCGCCCGTCATCAAAGAGTTAAGGGATATGTCGCCATTCGGTCCCGGGCAGTCGCTTACCACATTTAATTGAAGGGAGGCTGAGGCATGAAGAGCTCGTCTATTTTCCTTTTAGGATTTGTTTTTCTCCTTGCCCTTCCTGGTTGCAGGCGTACCGATGTGCGCGAGATGACTGTATCAATGCCGGGCTTGGTCGAAGCCGATAAGCCTAAGATTGTAGCGGCCCTCTCAAAGTATGCTGGCGTAAAGAAAGATTCTTTCCGTTGGGATATGGAGGCAAAAACGCTTACGCTTACTTACGATTCAATGCAGGTTGCGCAAGCTAATATTCGTTACGCAATCGATGAAAACGGCATTAAGGTTGCCTTCCCTGAAAAGGTCGGCAACCGCGCTGGCCATTGATAATTTTATTTAAGCCGTGCCGCTCGGCTTTCGCGCCGAACCATAACGAATGCAACTATCATCCAGCCTGTCATAACGGCTGTTGATACGAGTAGAACTGGAACCCAGCCCGTAGTAAACACGAGCGCGAAGGCAATTGCCACCCACAAGTTCATAACAGGTTCGTGGATAAGCTGTTTGCCGGCGAAAGCCGCAGCTGCAATTGTTTTATTGTCGGGGTCGACTGTACGCAACAAGAGTAGGCCAGTAGCCGTAACTCCCGTTGCTTGTCCAAATTCTGCTATGCCGCGCTCAAACCAGGCTTCCTTAAAGAGTTTGCGCGCAAACCAGAATACCGAGAATACCGTCCAGCAGATGCCAGCAAAAATCATTATTGTCAGCGGCATCCAGTTGGCGGCAACGACTGAAAGTTGAATGGTCGCGATTGCGGAGACTGCAAGGTAGTCGAGTGAGGCTCCGGAGATTCTGGTCATTTGCGCTTTATCCACCAAGAGGTCAACGCGAAATGCTTTTGAGACTACTTCAAGAAGAAGCCCTCCTATCATGCAAAGCGGAAACATTGGAAATCCAATAAAAAGCCTGGTCTTCGCATCTGGAAAGAGGGCAGCTTCGGCCATTTTAAGGCCTTCCAGCATGCAAAATCCGGCCAGAACGGCAAGGCCTACGATTGCAACGTGCCAGCCTAGGGAGTCGACTGAGTCTGGAAGAACAGTTTGAAGCCCAGCAGAAGGGCGCTTATCACGTTCGTGAATTCCGCATTTTTCATGCTTCGAGCGGTGGCTAAACGGCAAGACCGTTTTTACGTATCCGCGAGCATACGCCCAGTTTACGAGCATCATTCCAATGACGATGCCGGCTATCATCCCACCGGTAGCTACAGTATATCCAAGGGCAATTCCGTCAGTCCATCCGTGGGCGATAAAAGCTTGTGTCATGCCGCCTACAGTTCCATGGCCGCCTTCGAAACCCATTTCAAGAAGGTTTCCAAACGCAGGCGATACGCCGAATGCGGGTGCCAGCATAAAGCCGCAAAGTGAAATGCCTACAACGTACTGCCCCCATGAGACGATTTGCGCAACAGCAAGTTGCGGACCAACGCTTGACGCTAAATTTTTAAGCTTCGGCACGCCTGCGCCAAGAAAAAGCGTAGCGAATATGATATTAATTAAAAACCCGGGGAGCCTTCGCATTTCATTTGTAATTTCAACAGGTATTTGCTTGCTGAAAATAGTAACAATAGCTAGCCCGACAAGCCCGCCAACAACAGAGGACGGCAGGTACAGCTTTTGCAGAAAAGGAATTCTTACTCGAAGTATCTTTCCTAGAACTAGGAGAATTGAAAGGGCAGTAAAAACAATTATTCCGTGCATGGTGTAGTTAGTGTCGTATTTTAGTTGTTAGATTCGTGACGGGCAGATTTAATTTCCTCGTCGGAAAGCTCTTCGTTAAGGCTGCCTGTGCGGTAGCCGCAAAGGTCAACAGCAGCGTATGCAAAACCTAGGCTCTTAAAATGTTCCGATATTTCCTCGGCGTGCGCAGCAACTTCGGCAATCATCGATGGAAGAACTTCGATTCTTGCTGCCATGCCATGTATCCTAACACGTACTTGGCTTAAACCGGTAATTAGATTTTTAAGAAACCGCTCTCCATCTTCTATTTTCTTGAGCGATTCTTTCGTGATTTTCTGCGTGTATGGTATGCGCGAAGCAAGGCATGCGCTTGCGCTTTTATTCCATGTCGGCAACTGTAGCTTACGTGATATTTCGCGGATTTCTTTTTTGGAAAGTCCTGCTTCTCGAAGCGGGCTTTTTATTTTTAGCTCACTAATCGCCTTAAGCCCAGGTCTAAAATCAGCTGCGTCGTCAATATTAGAGCCTTCGATTACAGCGCAAAGCCCTAGCTTTTCTTTAAGCGCAAGGAGTTTCGAGAATAAGTATTTTTTGCAATGGTAACAGCGATCAGGCTTATTCTCTGTAAATTCCGCAATCTCTTCGATGTCGACTTTTACTATTTCGTGTCTAACGCCTAAACGTTTACAAAACTCAATAGCTTCCTTTAGCTCGCTTTCAGGAAGCGCGGCAGATGATATAGTTGCCGCCAT
>JAGBXE010000113.1 GCA_017629455.1 Kiritimatiellia bacterium | reverse complement strand
CGTACAACTGCTACTGCGTATTCCGGCCGGGCGTTCCGTCGAATATCGCGCTAGTTAATGTTCAAAACGCCGTAAAACGCGCCGAGCCTAAGCTTCCAGTAGAAGTAATACAATCTGGTATTACCGTTAAAAAGCGCCCTGAAGACCGCATGGTCATGTATATGTTCATGACCGATGGCCGCGAAGTCGACATAATGGAATTGTCGAACTTTGTCGAAAAGCAGATGGCTGACGCCATTTCGCGTATGGATGGCGTGGCGCTCGTTGAAACGGGTGGTCGAACGTACTCGATGCGTATTTGGCTTAACCCCGTCAAGCTTGCAGGCCTTAATGTGTCGATTGCCGAAATTAAGTCGGCTATTGAGTCACAGAATATTCAGGCTGCGGCAGGTACGATTGGAGGCGAGTATGCTAACCGCCATTTAACGTTTAAGTTAAATGTTAAAGGCCGCCTTCAGACAAAAGAAGAATTTGAAAATATAATTATCCGCAATAATCCCGAAACGGGCGCTCAGCTGCGTGTCAAAGACGTTGCCCGCGTCGAGCTGGGGTGCAGGGGCTACACAATTCGTACGCGCTTTAATGAAAACCCTGCCGTTTCGCTTTCAGTCTATAAGACTCCTGAAGCAAATGCTGTTGCTACGGCTGAACGCGTAAAGGTCGAAGTTGATAAGTGGATCAAGCGTATGCCGCCTGGCGTCGTTGGCGTTTTGGCCGATGACACTACAGCCTTTACGAAGGTCTTTTTGCGCGAGACGTTGTCCACGCTCGTTATGGCCCTATTGCTCGTTATTGCAATTACCTATCTCTTTCTTCAGGATTGGCGCGCTACGTTTGTGCCTGCTATAGCTATTCCGATTTCTCTTTGCGGTGCGTTTACGTTTCTATACCTTTTCGGGTACACGATAAACGTGCTTACGATGTTTGGCCTTATTCTCGTTATCGGCTCGCTCGTTGACGATGCCATCGTTGTTGTCGAGAATACGCAGTCGCTAATGTTGCGTGAAGGGCTTACGGCAAAGGAGGCGGCGGCAAAGTCGATGTCTCAGATAACGGGGGCTATTATTGCCACTACATTAGTTACGCTCGCTTGCTATTTGCCGCTTGTTTTCTACGGCGGACTGGTCGGAATGATGTACGTGCAGTTTGCCGTAACAATGTGTGTTGCGCTATGCCTTTCAACCGTTGTGGCAATTGTTCTTTCGCCAGTTCTTTGCGCGTATCTTCTCAAAGTGCCAGACCAAAACCGCCGCCCGGTTCTATTGGCGCCGTTCAATTTTACTCTTGATGTCAGCCGCAGGTGGTATCTTAAGTTTGTCGGCTTTTTTGTCCGCAGGGCGTTTCTTACGGCAGTTCTCTTCCTTGGTTCTTTGGCGGCGCTTTGGTTTGTCTCCGGCAAAGTGCCAACAACGTTCTTGCCAAAGGAAGATCGTGGGTATATCGGCATGAATATTCGCCTTCCGGAAGGGCAATCGATGGATCGCACGATTGCAGTTGTCGACGAAATTCATGAGCGAGCATCGAAAATTCCGGGTATTGCCTCTACATCATCTACCTGCGGGCGCAGCAACCTTTGGGGTACGGGCGAAAACCAGAGCATCATTTGGTTTCGCCTTGAGCATTGGGATAAGCGCACCGATCCATCGCTTTCCATCGATAGGATTATGGACAGGCTCAAGAAAGAAGTGTCCGATCTTTATGCTGCAGAATGCGTCTGTACGCAACCAGCTGCAATCCGCGGCCTTGGCGGTTCGGCCGGTGTCGGTTTCAATCTTTGCGCGATGGGAGGAGCTACGCCGTTTGAGCTTCTTGCCGCGGCCGATGACATGGTTGATAAGCTTAGCAAAGATCCACGCGTAAAGAGTGCGGTCCACGGTTTTACCGCATCGACTCCGCAGCTTGAACTTAAGCTTGACCGCAGTAAGGCAGAGCTTCTGGGTCTTACTCCAAAAGTCGTCTTTTCCACTCTTCAAAACCAGTTAGCCTCGTTTTATGTCAACGATTTCAACATAAAAGGCGGCGTCTATGAGGTTAAGCTTCAAAATGATCCGGATCAGCGTCAGTCGATTGAGGATATTCTGGCGGTAAGAATTCCCACGCCAAACGGAGAGTCTGTTCCAATTTCCTCTATCGGATCTGTCGAACATGTTGGCGGCACTCGTGAGACGATGAGCTACAATAAGATGATGGCGGCGTGGTTTGATGTTACTCCCCAGAAGGGTGTTCCTTCGTCGGTTATCATGAAGCTTATCGAATCGATTGAACTACCTAAGGGGTATATTATCGAATGGGGTCCTGTGCAACTTCAGGAAAAAGAGAATGAGGGTAGGCTTTTCTGGCTTATGACGGCAGCGCTAGTTTTTGCGTATCTCTTTCTTGTTGCGCAGTACGAAAGCTGGACGATACCTATTTCAGTTATGCTTTCTGTAGCTTTTGCTTTGTGTGGCGCATTCCTGGGTCTCTGGCTTACCAAAACGCCGCTTTCAGTCTATGCGCAGTTAGGCTGTACGATGCTTATTGGACTTGCGGCTAAAAACGCCATTTTGATAGTCGAGTTTTCAAAGCAGGAGCGCCAAGCAGGAAAAAGCATTTTCGAGTCGGCTGTTAGCGGGGCTGATTTGCGCTTCCGCGCCGTTCAGATGACGGCATGGAGCTTTATCATCGGGGTTGTGCCGCTTATATTGGCAAAGTCGGCAGGCGCAGCATCAATGCAAGCGATAGGAATTTGCACGGCTTCTGGAATGCTTGCGGCAACATTCGTCGGCATAATATTCGTTCCGTCAATCTACGCCATTTTCCAGCGCCTGCGCGAATATTTTATGAAGCGCCCCTAAGGGCGGCAGTAATTCTTACCGGGAATTTTATTCCCCGGTAAGAAACTGAGTGCGGCTTGCGATGTTGCCGATGTGGCGCGAAATATCGCCAAGGCATCTGAATACCGACATTACGGCAAGAAATTCCTGCGTATTTGCGCCTCGAGATTTTGGGTCGTCCCAAAGGTTGCATGTTGTTTTACTTACGGCCGATTTAATCTCGTTTGAGATAGCTACGGCATCGAAGTCGGTTTTCTTTCCTGCCTTGAGGGCCTTTATTGTGGAATTGGCGAATTTACGTACCATTGATGCGACATTAGTGATTTCGGCCATCGTCTCTGATTTTACAAGCGTATTTTTTGAAAGGTCGCCCTGCCTGTACATTTTCAAGGCTAGATCGCTAATACGCTCTGCGTCATTGGCGCAGTGCATAAGCTCGGGTATCATCATGGCCTCTTTCATTGAAAGTTTGCGCTGAGATATTTTAACGAGGTACTCCTTAATCTGTTCACGCATTTCATCGATTGTCCGCTCTGCCGCCTCAATCGATTCAGAGCTTACGGAAGTGTTGCCAAGGCTGTTATTCAGAGCTACAGATGCAACTGTCCATGAGCGCCTAGTCATATTGGCGAGGGCTGCTATTGATGCCTGCAAAGCGAGTGCCGGGGCAAAAAGGAGTTTTGGCTCCAGGACGCTTGCGTGAGTAGATTCTTTTGCACGGATAATTGATTCGCAGAGCTTTGCGAGAACAGGTATAAATGCCGTTAAGATTATTACATTTGTAACGTTGAAAAGGGTGTGTGCCATTGCCACGTGCCTGCCGAGGTTGTCACCGGCGAAAACATCGCCAGATGTGCATTTGTTGACTAGGTGGAAAAATGCCGGCGCGTTAATGCCGCTTGGGCCTTTAATTACAATTAGAAATGTAGATGTAAGAATTATCGTGCCGATGATATTGAAAAGTGCGTGAGCAAGGGCAGTGCGTTTTGCGTTTGTGCTTGTGCCAATCGCCGAAAGCCATGCTGTACAAGTTGTACCAATGTTGTCGCCAAGAACAATTGGAATTGCAGTCCAGATATTG
>JAGBXE010000112.1 GCA_017629455.1 Kiritimatiellia bacterium | reverse complement strand
AGCTTGGCGTATGGGCGCTTCAATATTCCCGCGACAAGCTTGTTGAGTTGGCGGAAAATGCCATCAATGTAGCGCAGTCGCGTTGGGAAGATCGCGAAGTGCAGCACGGGAATTTGTTTGCATCTGTTGCGGCATTCCGCGAAGCTCTCTTTTATCTTGAAACGGTTAATCCCAAACCTGAATGCGCCCAAATAGCCGAACGCATGCTTAAAGAGGCGCAGGATGAGCTAGAAAAGCGTTATTCTGATCAGCGCTTCCTAGCCGATAGAGCAATTAATCTTGGCGAATGGGAGACTGCTCGCCGCGAATTGACGGTTTTAATTGAAATGATTCCTGATAGGGCCGATGACCGCAATCGCGAAGCTACCGCGAAGCTCATTGATGTTGAAAAGCGCCTAAAAGGAGGTAAGGCGAAATGATTTTCTTAAAAACGGTAAAGTGTGCGGCAAAACAAGCGTTGTCGATAGCAGGGCTTTTTATTGTAGTTTCTTGTTTTTCGTCGGCTCTGTTTGCACAAGAAAAAGTGTCTGTTCGTGTTAACGTTACGAGTCAGCCTTCAGGTGCGAGCGTTATAGTCGACGGGAACGATCGCGGCACAACGCCTGTTACGTTGTTCGATCTAGAGCCTGGTCGCCATCACATAAAGTACCGCATGGCTGGATATTATGAGGCCGATCGATTTGTTGATACGACTACAGAAGGCCCCTTCATTGAAAAAAATGTCGTCTTGTCTGAAAAGAAGGGGATTTTGTTAATCAAGAGTGAGCCGCAAGGCGCGAATATAATAATCGACGGCGTAACTGTCGGTCAGACGCCGCGCCTTATTACGCATTTGGCGGCTAAAGACACGTATTCAGTAAAGCTGCGCAAGGCTGGGTATCAAGATCAGGTAATTCAGGTGCGCTTCGATGGTAGACGCCCGCAAGTGCGCGAGGAAACGCTTGTTCTAGCGTCAGGTACCGTTCACGTTATGAGCGATCCGCCTGGAGCTAATATTTTACTTAACGGTATTTCCCAAGGCGTTACTCCAGTCCTTGTCAAAGACGTTCCTAAAGGTAGGGCTGTTGTAAAGTTTTCTTTAGATGGTTTTGAAGAAGAAGTTCGTGAGCTTGTAATAAATGCTGGTGACGTACAGACGCTTTCAGTTCCGATGAAGGGGCTGCCCGGAACGTTGCGCCTTTCTTCTCTTCCGGAGGGCGCACGTTTCTATGTAAATGACGAATCGAAAGGGCGCGGGCCTTTGGCTATTCCCGGGTTAAAGCCAGGCGAATATGTAGTACGTGCCGAGATGGACGGCTATGCGACTATAACTAAGACTATTTCGATCGTAAATGGTTCTTCTGCTTCTGAAGAATTTAGGCTTTCAAATATTATGGGCCGAATTGAAGTGCGCTCAAGCCCTGTCGGCGCGCAAGTTTGGCTTGACGGCAGGCTTATTGGCACGACTAAGTCGAAAGATCCAGATGCTGAGTTTAGTGATATTCTTCCAATCGAGAATGTTCCAGAAGGCGAACATTTGCTTGTTCTGAAAAAAGAAGGCTATCAGGATTTAACGCGCCATCCGAAGGTTAAGAATTCGCAAACATCAAAGCAGCATCGTGCTAGAATGCAGCGCATTTTCACTCCCGATGTTGAGATAGTTACCGCGCGTGGAACTTATACAGGTGTTCTTGTTTCTCGTACAGCCGATGCTATTGTTCTTGAAGTTAAGCTCGGTATAACGCAGAGTTTCGCACGTGATGAAATTCGTCAGTTGAAGTTCATCGGTACCGAGAAGTGAAAACGCGGTTAGATCTTGCATTAGTAGAACGCGGATTGGCACTTTCTAGGGCTAGAGCTCAGGCTCTAGTTATGGAAGGCAAGGTTCGTGTTTCCGGTCAGACAGAAACGAAGTCTTCTAGGCAGGTTGATGCCGATACTGAGATAACTGTCGAGGCGCCTCAGCGGTTTGTGTCGCGTGGAGGAGAAAAGCTTGAAGGAGCTTTTGAACGTTGGAACATTGATGTAAAAGATCTTGATTGCATTGATGTTGGCTCTTCAACTGGCGGCTTTACAGATTGTCTTCTTCAACACGGTGCTAGGTTTGTGATGGCGGTAGATGTTGGTACAAACCAGTTGGCATATTCCTTGCGCATTGATCCTCGTGTTTGGGTGCGCGAGAATTACAATGCTAGGTTTATGCGCAAAGAAGATTTGCCGCGAGTTCCCAAGGTTGCCGTTACTGATGTATCGTTTATTTCTTTAAAGCTTATTCTGCCGCCCATTGTCGATGTTCTTGAGCAAGGCGGCGTTATTGTGGCGCTTATAAAACCGCAATTCGAAGTTGGCAAGGGTAATGCTCCAGGAGGGCTAGTGCGCGATGAAAATTTGCGCCTTGAGGCTAGAGATGGCATTGTGCGCTTTGCAACGCAAGAGTTGGGGCTTGAGCTTTTAGGTTTGTCTGAGTCGCCTATACGCGGCCGAGAGAAGGGTAATATCGAATACTTAAGCTATTGGCGCAAGGGTACGGGGGTGTCACAATGATTGTAAAATTCCTCTTAGATAAGAAACGTCAAGGTCATGCGCTTGGCAGTGCAGAGATACGTTCGCTTGTTGAGGGTTTTACCAAAGGTGAGATTCCCGATTATCAAATGTCTGCCTTTGCAATGGCTGTATGCTGCCGTGGGATGACTGAACGCGAGACGGCAGATCTTACTGAATCAATGATGCGTTCTGGCGCGTGTCTTGAGTGGGCAGATACAACTCTTCCAACCGCCGATAAACATTCGACAGGCGGTGTAGGCGATAATCTTTCTCTTATTGTTCAGCCGCTAGCAGCTTCGTGCGGTATTGCTGTACCTTCTTTAGCGGGTCGTTCGCTAGGGATAACTGGCGGCACCGTAGATAAGCTAGAATCAATTCCCGGCTATTCGTGCTCGCTTACGCTCGATGAGTTTCGCAAGATGGTATTAGACAACGGCGTTTCCATAACTGCGCAAACTTCAGAAATATGCCCGGCCGACCGTAAGCTGTACGCGCTTCGCGATGTGACAGGCACAGTAGCGTCGATACCCCTTATTACGGCATCTATTCTTTCTAAGAAGCTTGCCGAAGGCGCGCAGTCGCTAGTGTTCGACGTTAAATGCGGCAAGGGCGCGTTTATGAAAACGCCCGAAGAGGCTCATAATCTCGCAGTTTCCCTTGTCTCAGGGGCGAAGGCCGCCGGTCGAAAGGCTCTAGCGTTAGTTACGCGGATGGATTTTCCTCTTGGGCGATTTGTCGGAAATGCAAATGAAGTTTTTGGTGCAATTGAAATTTTAAAAGGCCAAGCATCTAATACTCCAGCTGCTCTTGAAGTTGTTGAATTGTGCATAGAGCTTGCCGCTAGCATGGTTTCGTTGGCTAAAGGCGTTTCTATTGAAGAAGCACGCGAAGAATGCCGCAAGAAGCTTGCAGATGGGTCGGCGTTTGCAAAGTTCAAAGCAATGGTTGAAGCTCACGGCGGCGATTTGGAGCTTTTTGAAAGGCATTTAGAACGCCCTAAATTTAAGTTTACAATCCAAGCGATGAAGTCGGGTTACGTTTCATCGATCGATGCAGAGAAGGTTGGGCGTGTTGCGCTTTCGCTTGGCGCTGGCCGTGAACAGCCTAGCGATAAGATAGATCCATTAGCTGGTGTAACTCTTGCTGTTGAGCAAGGTCAACGGGTCGTTACAGGCTCTCCTCTCGCCACGCTCGAAAAATCACATTCTCCCGATGGGTTGGAAAGCGCGGCAGCAGAGCTTTTTAAGGCTTTTCGTATTGATAGCGCAGCTCCAGTTCTTGAGCCGCTTATAATTGAAAGGGTTCAATGATATGCCTACTCCCGTAGATTTTAATGAGTTAAAAAAGAAATTTCCTGCTAAGCGTAAGGTCGTTTACGATCCAGGCAAAGGGCCTTTACATAAGAAATCAACGAAAGCTGCCGTAAAAGCGATAGCACGCGAGTACGAAATGAAAAAGGCCGAGCTTCAAGGTTCTGCCGTGCCTCTTTTCAAAAAAGGGCCGCTTTTTTACGGCGTAGTTATTCTT
>JAGBXE010000111.1 GCA_017629455.1 Kiritimatiellia bacterium | reverse complement strand
TAACTTATGCTACGCCGTTTGCCGTGGCGATAGTCTTGCGTGAAGAAGATACTAAACGCACCTTTATGGTTTCTTCGGGGGGCGCAGAAGAGTATGCTTTTGTTCAGACTCATGGTGTAGGCGTTGATGTGAAGATTGAGCGAGAGAATGTTTCGTCTGCAAAAATAACGATCGACCGTACAGGAATGTCTCCGACAAATCGCGTTGATATTGCAGTCTTTGCTCGTTCTGCAGGAACGGGGTGGGGCGCTCCTAGTTATATTTCATTTGCGCGTATGGATGCTGAGGCTCCATATTCCGATCCGGTGCTTACAAATCTACAGCCTCCGAATGCCGCAGCAGCGCAGCAAAAGAAATGAAATATGTTTTAGCGCCGTTAGCCGGTTTTACCGATGCGCCTTTCCGAAGGTTATGTCGTGAAGGTGGTGCCGATTTAACGTATGGCGAGATGGTGTCTGCTGCTGGTTTAGCTCATGGTTCCGATCCGACTTTTCGCTTGCTAGATACAATGCCAGGAGAAGGCGATGTCGCAATGCAGATATTCGGAGCCGATGAGAAGGAAGTCGCTTTTTCAGCTAAAGTAGTTTCTGAGGTTGCTAAGCGCACAGAATATGGGCGCATTGTTGAGCTTAATTTGAATGCTGGATGTCCAGTTCCAAAGGTTGTTCGATGTGGAGCTGGTGCACGCCTTATTGCTGATCCTGACAAGATTCACCGCCTTTCGAAGGCGATGGTGGAAAATACATCTATCCCTGTCACATTGAAAACGCGTTTAGGGCCACATCCAAAAGATACGCGCATATTTGAGATTGTCGACGCGGCGCAGTCGGCAGGGGTTAAGGGCATTATCGTCCATGCGCGCTATACTTCGCAGATGCATGGAGGCCCTGTTGCGCTCGATACTTTAGCAGAGGTTGTGCGCCGAGCAACAGTTCCAATTACTGGCAATGGGTCTGTAGTTGATACTGCAAGCGCGGCAAAAATGGAGGCGACGGGTGTTTCCGCCATAATGATAGGGCGCGCTGCGCTTGCTAAGCCGTGGATTTTTTCGCAGCTTAAAGGTGGTTTACCTTCGATGTTGGAGAATTATTCTGCGAAGGAATTGGCTTCTATCCACCTTAAATATCTCCTTGATTTTCGTGAGCTTCAAGTAAAGCGCTATCCTCAAGACCGCATAGCTTCTGTTGATGGGTATGCATCAGTTAAGATGCATGTTCATCTCTTCCGATATTTTGCAGGCTTACCCGGGGCCGCGGCGCTTCGTAAACGCTTAAGTTCAATTAGGACATTGGACGAGATAAGGGCGATTCTTTAGTTAGAATTGGTGGTGAATATACCATCATTAATTGATGTTACATTGATATTAGTTTTTATTGGGTTTTAGTGCTATTTGCCGATATTGGCAAATTCTCCCACCAAAAATGAAGTTATTTTGGGGTCTGGCCCCAAAAATGGAGCGCAGATTGGTTAAAAACGTCTGATTTTTTATCTTACAACCATAAGTTCATCCCATCTTGTTGTAGGTCTGAGGGTGAGCTTTTGGCGCTTCATATGCCATGATTTTTTGCCGATACCTTCGGCGGCGGAAAACACCTTGCCTTTACCGTACTTGGCGTTGATGGCATCGACAGCTTTGTAGAGGGCAGAGGGAACGGGGACTGTGGACTGGGGAACGGTGTCGAATAAATCCATTTGGTGCGCTGTTCCTGGTTTTTCAAGGCCGAAGAACACGATGCCAGTTTTGCGATAGCGAATGCCGGGAAGATAGAGGTATTTGACCTCATCGCTGATGGCGCGTAGGATTTCGTTAGTCGCATCGGTAGGTGTGGGGAAAACGACCGTACGCCCCACACTATCTCCACCACCGCCATCGGCGAAGATCTGCGCGTAGATGTTGCACCCGGCGGCAAGAAGAGCGTGTCGGCGAAGTTTGGCGGCAGCCTGCGCGGTAAACGAGGCTAGTGATTCGGCAAGCGCTTCTTGGGTGGTTGCAGGTTCTCCAAATGAGCGGGAACAGGAGATGGAATCGGGATCGGAATCGTAGTCGCGCTCTTCATGGCACGAGATGCCGCGAAGTTCCATCGCAACGCGAAGGAGTGTCACGCTGCCAAGGGTGCGTAATGTGTCATCGGGCGCATCCCTGAGGTGTTGGGCGGTGAGAATGCGCTCGGCACGGAGTTTTGGCGCAAGGCGGCGGCCTACACCCCAAACCTCATCGCATGGGAGGCTTGCGAGAATTTCGCTCGGATCATCCGGCATGAGAAACACACCCTCTGGGCGCTTTTTGGCCATATGATTTGCAATCTTGGCGAGAGTTTTGGTTGTCGCAAAGCCAACCCCGCAAGGAATTCCGACCCAGCGTAATATCTTGCTTCTTAGCCTTCGGCCATAATCAAGATACGGGGAATTGGGAATGGGGAACGGGGAACGGTCTCCCTTCGTTCCATTCTCCATTCCCCGTTCCCAGTTCCCCAACGCCTCCAGAGATGGAGGCGTTATAAACGCTTCGTCAATTGAATACTGCTCGACTTCGACTGCTTCTTCGCGCAAAATTGAGATAATGCGGTTAGACATATCTCCGTAAAG
>JAGBXE010000110.1 GCA_017629455.1 Kiritimatiellia bacterium | reverse complement strand
ACTGCAATGCCGCGTTGGACCTCTCCGGTGCGCTGAGCGTCCACGACTACAGGCCATCGTGCACCGCCAACAGCGGCAAGGGATCTGCCCAGCTCAACGTCTACGGCACTTTCACGCCGGCAAGCGTATATTTCTACGGTCCTACGATGCAGGATGGCTCAACGATTGACCTTTCTGAAAAAACTGGTGAGTGGTCTTTGGTAAGTTCTCTTACAACTGGCGCGAATAACAAAACGAAGTTTGTCTCTGGGTCGACGATTGCGATTAATGTCGGGAGTAGAGCCTTGAAAAAGGGCGACAAAGTTATTTCGTGGACAGTAGAGACAAAGCCAGATGAAACGGTCGTCTTTAAGGCTAAAGGCTACTTATTAGAGGCGCGCGAAGACGGCCTTTACGTTGCAAGCGTGAAAAGCGGCATGGTCATCATAGTACGATAAAAAGATAAAACATCAAAAAGTAGGTCTGACCTACTTTTTGATGTTTGAAAAGATTACGAGAAAACGATTTAGTAAAAGAAAAACGAAAGGAATAAAAAGATGTCAGTCAACAGAAGGGATTTTTTGAAATCAACCGCTTGGATGGGCGCGTTGGCGATGGCGGCAGGGTGCGCAGGCAATAATCTCAAGATGTTTGCTCCGTGCGGCGCTCCTATGCAAGGCTTTCGTCTTAAGCCGATGAAAAAGGTGCGCGTTGCGTGTATCGGCGTCGGAGTAAGAGGACGCGCAGCTCTTCGTAGAATCGCAACTCTCCCTGGTACGGAGATCGCGGCCGTGGCTGACATGTTCCAAGATCGTGTTGACACTGAACTTGCTTGGCTTAAGGCCAATAATAAGCCGGCACCCGCAATTGCAGTTGCAGGTCCTGAGGGATATAAGAGGATTTGCGATTCCGACAAGGTTGATGTTATTTATAATGTCACTCCTTGGCATCTCCATGAGCCGATAGCGCGTTATGCGATGGAACATGGGAAGGTCGCTCTTAATGAAGTTCCCGGTGCGCTCACCGAGGAGGGGTGCTGGAGCTTGGTTGAGACGAGCGAGAAAACGAGAATGCCTTGCATGATGCTTGAAAACTGCTGCTACGGTGAAGACGAAATGCTTATGCTTAATATGGTTAAGCAGGGGCTTTTCGGCGAAATCAACCATGGCGAGGCGGCGTACATCCACGATCAGCGCAATCTTCAGTTTGGTGGGCGCTATCATACGATTGATGGGGCGAAAGATCCCATAAAAGCAGGCCGCCCTGGATGGGCACTTGATTTTTATTCCAAGTATTCTGGCAATCAGTACCCGACGCATGGCTTAGGGCCCGTGGCGAAATACATGGATATCAATCGCGGCGATCAATTTGATTATTTAGTTTCAGTTGAGTCTAAGCAATCGTCTTACAATTATTACGCGAAGGAACTTTTTAAAGATTGGCGCAAAGATCTTAATATAAAAATCGGCGATATAAATACTTCGATTATAAAAACGAAACTAGGAAAGACGATTCTCCTTCAGCTTGATACTTGTACTCCGCGGCCGTATTCACGGTTGAACTTAGTTTCAGGTACAAGGGGCATGGCAATGGGATATCCTGAGTTTAGAGTTGCGCTTGAGAATAAGGCGGGCGACGGCAAGGCGCATCATTTCCAAGGCGCCGGCGCTGTTGCCGAATTGCGCAAAAAGTATCGCCATCCGATTTGGAATGCTGCAGGCGAGCTTGCCAAGAAGATGGGTGGACATGGAGGTATGGATTTTATTATGGATTTGAGGTGGACATACTGCTTGCAGTGCGGCATTCCGCTTGATACCGATGTCTATGATCTTGCCGCATGGAGCTCGATGGTTGAGTTGACGAGAAAATCTGTTGAGTCAGGTTCGCGCCCCATCGAATGTCCTGACTTCACGCGAGGAGCTTGGCGTACGGCTAAGGGCTTTACGATTGACGATATAGATCTTTCAAAGCTTCCCGGCGATTTCAAGGGCATTAAACGCGATAAGGACGTAGACAAAGTCGCTAAGCAAGAAGGCTTTATAAGTTAATAAAGCCGCTTTGATAGATCAGGTAACGCTTGGCAAGGCAAATCATTTGAGTTTGCTTTGCCAATGCGCTTTTATGGTATAATTTACCATCATGAACGAAGAGAAAAATAAGCGTATTGTATTTCTTGATTACTTAAGGCTCATCGCCTGTTTTATGGTGATGATCATTCATGCGGTCGAGCCTTATTACTTCAATCAAAATGGGGACTTGTATATCGCTAACAAGTGCGATGCGTTTTGGGTTGCCATTATTGATTCTGCAGCGCGCTCGTGTGTGCCTCTCTTTGTTATGGCGTCGAGTTTTCTTCTTTTCCCGCTGCGGATGACGGCAGGCGACTTCTTTCGCCGCCGCGCCATGCGCATACTTATTCCGTTCGCGATATGGCTTGGAGTCTATGTTTGGCATTTCGGAATAAAGCCTCTTGATGTAGTATTTAATTTCCCGATGGCGGCGGGGCACCTCTGGTTTGTGCCGATGCTCCTCGGTCTCTATATTGCAATGCCGCTATTGTCTCCATGGGCAGAGAAGGCTTCTAAGCGTGAAGTGTCGCTCTTTATCGGT
>JAGBXE010000109.1 GCA_017629455.1 Kiritimatiellia bacterium | reverse complement strand
TCATCACTTTTAATCCTTCATCAATTTTTTATTATTAAAATCTAATCACGCACTTCTTTTCAGACAATCGTTTCGCCGGAAAGAAGCGACCCTCCTATACGACCGAAGCAGTTTAGCGCTTCGACTTTAAAGCGCACTGCCCCCTTGGGCAACTCATCAATCGCAAAGAAGCAATTTGTGTCGTATTTAACACGCGAATGTTTGGAGCCTTGTGCAAGACCTTCAACAAGGAAGCGGCGCGACAAAGCGCTCTTGCCGTCGGGACCAATAACCGTGACAACGTACTGATATGCGCGCGCACCGTCCTTGGCGATTGCGGCAGGCACTATCACCTTTAAGCAATCTTTTTCGACAGTTGCGATTTCGGGCTTTTTGCCTGCAGCGCGTGCACCGCGAGTTTTCGATTTTGCGCGGACAACTTTAAGCTTTGCTCCTTCGGCAAACTCGGGAGCACCGATCTTTTTCGCACGCTCAGCAAATGCAAACGGTTTAGATTCTGCCGACGGAAGTGGGATTGTCCAATCTTCGCCCAAATCTATGCCGCTGATAAATTCGCGGCGCTGCACTACCATGCAGTCGTCATAAATGCTCCAAAGCATTCCTTGGCGGCAATCTGCTGCACCACCGAGAACTGCCTGGACTTTCGCGGCATCAATTTCACGCGCTTGCGCCCCAACTGCTCGTGAGTTAGCAAACCCGTACGGACCGAATTCGTCATACCCGTAGGCTACATAGCGAAGCGACGCGGTACCAACCGATGTAAACTCGCCTTGCCAGACTGAACGCTCGTCAAGAAGCGGATAATGCGAATGGCCCGAAAACGCAACGGCATTTGGAAACGCCGACAACGTTTTAGTTGAAAGCCCAACATCGCTACCCCATGCCCACGGGCCGTAGCACGTATTTAGCGGATGCGGATGCTGTATGTGGAAAAACGGCAACGACGGATCAAACTTCTTGGCGTTGGCAGCGTACCATTCGCCAATTCCATCGTTAAATTTTTCATCCTTACCGCGACATGCCTTCTGGCTCCACCAATGAGCGCCAACAAAATTATAGCCTTTTATCTCCTTGGACCAAATCGGAGCGAACTCCTCATTGAAAGCCTTTTCCCAAGCGCCCTTAGGATCGGAATAAATGACTATTTTATTAAGCTCATCTTCGCTCTTGTCTTTGTATTTATAGCGCACATAATTTGTGCCGGACATATCATGGTTGCCGTAGACAAAGAGCCTTTCAACCTTGCGCCCGTCGGGGGCTCGATCGTTGGGGAATACTTTGTTCCAAGCCTCGGCAACCATCACAAGCTCATCGACAACGCCAAAATCGGCCATGTCGCCAGCAACTATGACGCCATCAACACCTTGATCGCGGAACCATTTAAGGGTATTAACAAACGTAAGCTCATTACCAGCGCCCATCTGATTTTCGCCAGCGGCCGCCCTACGAGAAAGGTGTATATCAGAGACAACACCGAATTTAAGACGTGGCACTCCCGACGCGAAGTTGCCGCCCGTAATAAGACGGCACCCTCCCAATGCACCAAGAGAAGCGGCTCCCCCAATAAAGAACCTACGTGTTAATGCCATTTTTTACCTCATTAATCTTTAACTGCAACAGTACGACCACCCTTCTTTGCAGAAGCATGGCTTGCTGCGCATAGCGCAAGATTATGAATAGCAGCATCGGCATTTAACGGCTGGTTAGCCAAAATGCTTTCGGCGTGGCCTTCGATAAGAGCCTGATAAATGTTCCTCACGCGTGCAGGACGAACGGGCGTAAGAACGTGACCGTTATCAATTTCAAGGCGCTGCACAACCGGCTCACCTGGGTGGCCGGAAAGCTGGAACATCGTTCCGTAGCCGCGCAAAACAGCCTTATCGCCATAAATTTCATAGCCAAGGTTTGTAAGCGTACCAGCTAAGCCGCCGCGCTTTTCGCTGAACGCAGCGTTGACGCTTCCTTGCGTACCATCGGCAAAGAAAAATTTAATGTATGCGCCGTCTTCCGATTTAATCTTCATGATTTTCGGATAATAAACAGCAGCAACCTTCTCAATCTTCTTGCCAAACATGTATTCTGCTACGTAGAAGCAGTGGCTTGCAACATCGCCAATCGGGCCGCCCATTTCCTCAACCTTCGAGCAGCGCCAGGTTGCAGCTTCTGCAGGATCATAGCCGTATGCAAATTCCATATGGAAGCACGAGTCATTTACAACACCGAGCTTACCAGCAGAAATAGCAGCCTTACCAGCCATATTCCATGCATTATTGACCATCATGTGGTCGACCGTAAGAGAAAGACCCTTAGCCTTTGCAATGCGGTTCATCGCTTTAGCGTCGGCAACAGTAGTGGCAATTGGCTTTTCAACAATAACGTGCTTGCCAGCCTTCATCGCGGCAATTGCCAAAGAAGCATGGCTAGCATTGTTAGTTGCAATATAAACGCCATCTACCGACTTATCGGAAAGCACAGCATCAAATGTAGGATACCATGAAAGCCCAAGTGTCTCAGCAGCTGACTGCCTTTCCTGATTTAAATCTGTAGCGCCAACCAATTGAGCATGGCGCAATGGCCTGAAACGGTTGATGTCGCACGCAAAACCTTCTTTTGCTACGCGGTTCTCAGCAATGCCGCCAAAACCGACCAACACATACCTGACTTTCATCGCATCCTTTCTGCCAGCTGTAACCTGGCATAAACGACATTTTTTCTGGTGGGACCGCCGGGAATCGAACCCGGAACCTACGGTTTAGGAAACCGTCGCTCTGTCCAGTTGAGCTACGGTCCCAGTCATCAGTTTGTCTAATTATATCATAAAATTATTTATCAGGGAAGAGGGAGGAGAATAGGGAATAGGTTATAGGGAATAGGGAATAGGGAATAGGTGAAGAGGAGATGAGTAATGAGAGGTTTGTTGTTAGCTGTTTAGTTAACTGCGACTCTAGGTCCGACAGACGCACAAGAGCAGCTTCCCCTTATAACCTATAACCTATTCCCTAAATCCCTATTCCCTTCTCCCTCCTC
>JAGBXE010000108.1 GCA_017629455.1 Kiritimatiellia bacterium | reverse complement strand
GCCGCCAAAGACGCGCGCATTGCGGCACAGAAACTTGCCGAAGCCGAAGCTTCCAAACTTGAAGAGCAGACAAGCCGCCTCCAAATAGAAAAAGAAAAAACAGAAAGAGCCAAGGCCGAAGCTTCAATTCTCGAAAACCAGCGCCTCGACCTCCTGGAGCTTGCCCGCGAGTTAAGCGAGCGAGAACGCGATGTTGCCGAACGAGAACAGGCCTTGCGCCCCGAAAAGACTATTGCCGATCTTGCATGGGTTGGTGACGGTGAAGACTCCATAATCGATGAAAAAGGCAATATAAAGAAAAAGCCTAAAGTTACCTATCTTGCCGAAAACGACAAATCCCTCCCACGCGGAACACGAGCGCTCGCAAGGGCCGAACGTCTCTCAAAGGAAGGAATCTCCAGGCAAGAACAGATAGTCCGAGATTCAATCGTAAAAACTCTCAAAGACCTCGAAGTTCAGGCTGTCAGCGACGACCGCGTCGTCGATGCGATCTATTACCGCAATATTTTAAAATCGATGTACCTCAACGACAAAGATGACACAGGCGCCGAAGAGCCGCCCATGCAAAACGAAAAGGAGAAGGAAAAATGATGACACTTAGATCATTCACGAAGGCCGCTGCCGCGCTTGCGATAATTGCTGCAGTTTCCGGCTGCTGCAAATGCTGCGATAAAAAGAAAAACGCCAACATCTCGACGTTTGCCGTTCACGTTTACGAAGTGATGAAGGCAAAGGGCATCACGATGCAGCAGGCGGTCGATCAGTTTAAGGCTGTGGGCGTTACCGGTTTTGACGGCGAATACACAGACCCGAAGCTTGAAGAGCTCGCAGCAGCTGGGCTTAAGCCAGCTATGATTTACGGCGTTATGTCCTTCCGCGATCCCGCCAAGGACGAGATCGAGCAGAATAAATACCTTGATCGCGCCAAGAAGCTCGGCGCCAAATACATGATGATCGTTCCCGATATGATGGGCGATTTAAAGGATGATCCTTCCGATCCAATCTACGAGCGCGAATTTCTTAAGACAGTCGATGGCCTTAAGCGCCTCGTCGCAAAATGCAAAGCTGCCGGCATATGCCCGATGATTGAGGATTTCGGCTACCGCATCAATCCCGGTTCTCACTTCTGCAATCTTAAGCGTTACTTCGCCATGATCCCCGACCTTAAGTTTGCGCTCGACACGGGCAACGTGATGTACTCCGACCGCGGCACCGATATTCTCGAACTCTTCGAGTACTTCCACGACAAGATTGAACACGTGCACGTTAAAGATCACCCCAAGGGCGGCCCGCAGGATTACGCTCTTCCCGGCGAAGGCGTAGTTCCCAACGAAAAGATGCTCAGGCAGCTTTTCGCCGAAGGTTACGATGGCTGGGTTACACTCGAACTTTTCGGCGCAAGCGACATGCTCGATGCCGTAGAAAAAACGTGCAAGTTCATTAATTCCTGCCGCTAATTAAGCGGCAGCTTCCAGCGCCGCTCACTAGGCGCTTTCGACGTCGACCAGGAAGCAACGGCCCGCGAACCTTTAATCAGGGTGGCCGTACCTGCGTTGACGTTTATTTCTTCTCCGCCAACAATATTAGCGGCCAGAAGGCACTTCTCAAGCCCATCGCCGCGCGAGAAATTCCACACCTCATCAGGCTGCGCCAAGCGCGAAGGGCCATCGTATATCGATTCCCCCACGAGCGCGTCAATCGCTTCAAAAACCTTTTCATCGCTAAGGCCCGAAAGCGCCTGACGCGAAACGGGCGAACGCTCAAGCGCGGCCTTAACAAACGGCGCAGATTCGACCTTCGCCGCCTCACGAGCTGCATAAGGGACGAGCGCGGCAACGCGATTAGTTTCGCGCAGAGATTCAAGCCTGTCACTCAATTCGTTATACTCCATTTCGGGAGTAAGATTAAGTGGCTCATCGTCATGAACGAATCTTACGCGCGAAGGGTCGGGTAAGCGCGGTTCTACAATGCGCATATCGGCAGAGCCTCGTACCGGAACTAGATACTCCGAAAGCTTGCGTGAAAATTCACTATACACCTGCTCATCAATAGTCGCTTCTTTATGGAGCAAATGAATGTGGCCGCTTGCATGCGAAATTATCGTAACGCGCTCATTCTCAAGAGCGCGGCGCGCCTGGCTTGAAATAACAGTGCCATTCGCCCACATCGCCTTAGTTACTAGCCGGCGATTGTTCGTCAAAATCCCCGTATCGACATCGACAAAATTCTGCGAATGAAGCGGAGTTGCCATCATGTAGATGGAGCTAAGGTCAAGCCCGCAAACAACAAACGCGGCAGCTGCGTAAAGGCCAGCTAAAGAGACGCATTCTCCCGCGCCTGTAGAGTAGCCTTCTCTAAACTTAAACGCATCCATCGCTTCGACAGTTTCAGTCTTCCAGTACGGAATAGTCTCGAGCGTATATTTGTCGAGCCCGAAATGGCGCCTTATATCGATATCGTAATAATAGACATCGCCCTGATACCCGAAAAGCGCATTTGATTTTGCTATGTCGTCCGGCGAAATAAACGGCGCAAACCTCTTTAACTCGCGCTCTTGCTTCGTAAGCCCCCACGTATCTAAATCGAGATTAAATACGTAGTTGTCCATTATATGCTGGCGTAGACGCTGAAGGCGCTTTTTAGGGCGCATTTGGCGGATATCTTTAAACCACTCCAGCTCTCGCCACGCCCATACGCGAGGCGAAAGAATGTTTGCAAGCGCTAATGCAAACATCAAATCAGGAAACACGAATATCTCCATATCCGAGAGCGTTATCGCCGACGATTTCTCTTCAAGGGAGATAGGTTTCATTTTTTAGAAGCCTTTTCGTGTATACAAAAACGCGACGGCCAAGACGGCATTTTTATTTATGCCATTGACCGCCGCGATCATTCGCCTAGCTATTACTTGGCCGTGCGTTTCTTGCGCGGCTTAGGCTGGCCGATTTCGGCAAGCATCTTGCGGAACGAACCCTTGCGCACGTTGAAGGGCTTGCCACCCTTAATGCGCGGGAACTCGCAAGCGCGAATCTTGGCGCTAGCACCCTCGTCAGGACCAACAACACCGCTCACGCCGGCAAGAGCGCTGTCGACAGCGGCGGCGGCGCACTTCTCGATAAGGCGAAGATCCTTCTTGCAAGGAGCTGCCGCGCGAGCATAATAGCCGCTCTTGAAAACCTGAACCTTCTCGGCGCCGAGAAGCTCGCCAAAACGCTTAGCGACGTACTGCCCGACATTGACCTTATCAAGGCGCGGATGACCGAAAGCATCGACCGGCACATCTTCACCGCGGCGACGCATCTCGGCGATGATATCCTTAACGCCCGCTCCTTCGCTGACGAAGATATTGACGGAATCCCACTTGTCCATGATTGCGGCAAGGCGCTTAGCCTCGGCCTTGAAATCAATCTTTGACTCAGGAACATATACTGCGTGGACATCCTGACGACCCATCGTAAGGCCGAATGCGTCAAGGAAGAGCCCCTTGGCCTTCATCGACTTAAGCATCTTGCGGTAGTACTGCGCCGTCTTGTACGTAAGCCAGCCACAGTTGCGGCCCATGACCTCGTGCACCGTAAGGGCGCGGGGGTTGGCGCTGTTTTCCTTAACAACGTTGAGGAAGAACTTAGCACCCTCTTCAGCTGCCGTCCATGCGCCGAGCGACTGCTTAATCGGATAAACGTCGTTATCGATCGTCTTGGGAAGACCAACGACGATAAGAGGATAGTTGTTCTGCGCTAAGTATGCAGCAAGGTCGGCCGCCGTTGTGTTGGTATCGTCGCCGCCAATCGTGTGAAGAACATCGACACCATCTTTCACGAGCTGATCGGCTGCAACCTTAAGCGGATCTTCGCCGGCCTTAACAAGGCCGCGCTTAACGCAGTCGGCAACGTTCGTAAGCTTGACGCGGCTATTACCAATCGGCGAGCCACCATGCTTCGTGAGAGTAAGCGCCTTGGCCCTGGCTTCAGCGGTGACAGGAATTGATTCGCCCTTCAAAAGCCCCATATAGCCATTAACGTACCCAATCATCTCAACGTTAGGAGCTTTCTTCGTGTACTCATTTATAAGAAAGCCAATTGAGCTTGACAAACACGGAGCTAGACCACCTGCCGTGAGAAACGCAACCTTCTTTACTTCTTTCATCTTTGGACCTCTACTTCTCTTTGTTTTCTGCAACAATTACTTGCTTAATTTGTTTTTTGCTTAAATACCCTTTAAGACCCTAACCATCTCGATAGCCGACTGCATCGCCGAAAAGCCCTTGTTGCCCTGCTTCGTGCCGCAGCGCTCAACGGCCTGTTCGAGATTCTCAGCCGAAACTATACCATCGATGATCGGAACTCCTGTTTCAATCGAAATTTC
>JAGBXE010000107.1 GCA_017629455.1 Kiritimatiellia bacterium | reverse complement strand
GGCCTGCTGCCCTATTCTTATCTATAAAACGTCAAGCCGAACGGCTATGGGCACATTCACTGCGGGAATTATGTTTGCCTCCTACTTCTTTATGCGAGCGCGCTGGGTCGGCAGACGGTGGCGTAGTAAAATTATGTCGTGCCTATGGCTCGGTGCCATAGCTTTAGCAATACTTATTGCATGTTCTGGATCTATACGCGAAGGTGCTACAAATTTCATACAAAAGCACGGCGGCGATAGCGACATAACGCTTGACTCTGTAGTTTCATCGAGAATGGGTCTTGTCGATTCGGCTATGGCCAACTTTAAGGAAAGTCCGATATTTGGAAATGGCTTCCAAGTTTCGAAAGCTATGGCAGATAAAAACCACAGTAGGGGAACAAGCTTACTTTCCGCACCTGTCGAAAAAGGCGTCTGGGTTACAGCCGTCCTTGAAGAGGGTGGAGCAATCGGCTTCGTACTCTTTGCATCCTTTATCTTGATAGCTCTAGTAAGAACAATAAAACTTCGCGCATATGCTACAGCTTCCGTCTTTCTCGTATTAACCGTTTCAAACTTCGGTGAGTTTACATTCTTCTCTACCTCATACAGTGGCGGCCTTCTTTGGGCGCTAGTCTTTACAGGGATAGCACTTGATGCTGCGCGCCTTAAAGCTGAACGACAAGAACGTTACGCATCATTCAGACACCAAAATATGGCTATGTGGCAAAGATGAGAAACGTGGCACTAGAAAGAAATAAAAAATATTCCACTTGCTCTCGCACGTGCATAGTGGATACGCCTTACGCCCTTAGCCTTTATCTACTTAAAACAGATTTAGAGGAATATAGCAAAACGGCATTTTACCTAGACAAAAATATGCCCCACCAGATAGCTGACAATCTGGTGAACGCAAGGCGAATGCTTATTAAAACATCAACCATTGCCTCGCGTATCAAAGCAATCTATCTGCGCCTTAACTGCTTCTTGGAACACTTCCTGACAGTTCGCCATACAGAAATTTTCGCACAAGACCACATATCATGTGCCGCACGACTTATCGGTAGATGCAACTATACCCTTATCGAGGATAGTCCTGGTGCATTTCATAGGGTATCTTCTCCCGGATACCTCTCTGGCGCCATGCCATCTCAAATGATATCCAGGATACGCCTTAGAATCTTCGGCGGCCCAATATCCGGGCGTGTTTGCGGCATGAATAACCAATGTATGAACCGCTGGGTATCGCAACCATCTGACAAAACTGCCCCTGCGCTTATTGGGCGCAAGTTTGAGCTTATCGACATCAAAAAATTATGGCAATCGTCATCACAGCGCAAACAAGCCGAAATCCTACGCATCTTATGTAATGGGCGAGATCCGCGGCAAGAACAGGGAGCCGAATGCCAAACTCTGATCCTTACTCAACCATTGATGGATGATTACGCACTAAGCGAAATCGAAATGCGCGATGTGTACGCACCATTTGTCGAACGATACAGCAGTGAAGGTGTCGCGATAAAGCCGCACCCGCGCGACAACTTCCCATTTCAAAAGCATTTCCCACAGGCTAAGATTATTGATACTCTACCTCCCATGCAACTTCTCTCCTGTCTTGGAATGTCTTTTAAGCGTGTCGTAACCATTAGCTCGTCCGCAGTGCGCTCAATGTCTCCAGAAATAGAGGTTGTCTATATTGATGTTGAGGATAATCCTAAAATCTCCATCATGAAGGAATTGCGATGATTCACGGCGCAGGCAAAATAATCGCCACAAACGCCACAGCTTCTTATCTGCGATCGCTCGTCGCGCTCGCCCTGGGTCTCTTTGCATCACGCTGGACACTTCAAGCTCTCGGCGCTAGCGACTTTGGCATTTCAGTTACGGTCGGAGCACTCATTGCATTTGGCACCCTTCTAGGCGATCTTTTACGTTTCAGCGTACTTCGCCACCTTGCTTTCGCTGTTGGCAGCAATCGCCGCGAAATCCTAAACGAATTTATGCGAGCTGCCGTAGCTGCGCACTTAGCGCTCGCTCTTGTTGCTTGCGCTTTTCTCTGGCCGATTGGCGAATGGGCAATTAGATCAGCAGTTCGCATACCCCCTGATCGCATCTCTGCTGCAATTACGATGTTTCGCTGTTCACTGGCGATGTTTTTTATCACCACGGCAACAGTTCCATTTTGCGCAATCTTCACGGCGCACCAACGTTTTATCACGCCTTCAATTATCAACTCCTTGCGTGCGCTCTGGCTCTTTGCCTGGGCTTATTGGCTAACTGAATCTACTGCCGATAGGCTAGAAGCCTTCGCGTACTACTCACTCGCAGGTCTTGTATTAGCGCAAGCATCATTAATCATATTATCACGCTTCCGTTTCGGGTCGCTCGATCTTAAATTAGGCGTCAATTGGCGCACAGTAGGCAAAATCGCCTCTTTTGCGGGCTGGAATGTCTTTGGTGGCACAGGGTTCCTTATCGCGACACAGGGAACAGCCTTCGTAACTAACAAATTTTTTGGGACGATAGGCAATGCCGCATACGGCCTAGCTATACAGGTACAAACTCATGCTGAAGCCCTATCCAACTCGCTAACAGGAGCTTTCGCGCCTGCCATAACTTCAAGGCAAGGTTCTGGCGATCCTAAAGGAATGCGCAAGCTAGCCATAAACGCAGGCCTTCTATCACCATTGCTGTCGGCGTTTTTCACAATTCCCCTTATTGCCGAAATCGAAAAAGTTCTAGAATTATGGCTTGGCAATCCTCCTCCATCTGCATCATCAGTGTGCACAATTATCCTTCTTTCAAGTTTCCTTAATAAACTAACTCTTGCTCAACAACTTGCCATTACCGCCGATGGCCGAATAGCCAAAGTCCAAATCGCCACGTTTATTGCGCACTCTGTTGCGCTTCCTGTCGCAATTACCTTATCCATTTGCGGTTGCGGCATTATTTCTGCGGCAGTAGCCTATACAGCCTCGGCGCTATTGTGCCTTATATTTAATTTATATTACGGCTCAAAAACAGCAGGCCTTAGCGCAACAAAATGGGCAAGAGAAACTCTTTTGCCGTTGTCTATAATTGTTCCACTAGCCTTAGCAGCAGCCTTTGCCCCTCGGCT
>JAGBXE010000106.1 GCA_017629455.1 Kiritimatiellia bacterium | reverse complement strand
GACAGAGTAGTTAAAAAGTTTTTCGCCGCGCATGAAGGTAAGATGCGTTCGTTGCAAGAAGGCGGCGAGAAGTGGGAAGGGGAGCTACCGCGGGTGCATCGCGCTGTAAGGCATTCTGTTGTTGCCGGGGAGCGGGAGCTAGAGGAAAATCCTCGCTCGCGCAGTGCAAGATTAAGAGTTGTTGAAAAGGAGTAATAAAAATGGCAAGGTTAAGAGGTAATAGAAAAATACCTAATAAGATGTCCGTAGTTGCGGCCAATTCGGCTCGCTTTGGCGGCATTATTCTTACCTTCTTTATAATGGTGATTTTCAATCTTCTTTCTTCGTCTAACTGCACGATGCTGCTCAAGGAAAAGGGCGAGAAGGAGCGCGAGCTGGCGAAGGCCGAAGAGTCGCGTATGCGCGAGGCTACGCGTTGGGAGGAAATGAAGACAACCGAGCGTATTGAAGCTGCTCTTTTAAGGCATGGCCTCTTGATGAGATTGCCACATTCTTCTCAGTGTGTACGTATGCGTCCTGATGGTACGCCATATCCCAATCAGTTGTCGTTAGCGCGCGCCAAGCAGTCTCGCTTTGGCGCTCAACAGCCGGCATCCTACCGAGCGCATAATTCTCGCTCGGTCCGCCGCTCTCGGGCTAACTAAAAAGTAGGTGTAGCGCATTATGCGCGGAGAGAGATTTCGGTTTTGGTTCCCCGTAACGTGCCTTGCGCTCTTTGCTGCACATTCGGGCCACCGCTTGATACTCGCGCATATTTCGCCTGTCATTAGCGCGCCGAAATACTCTTTTTCGCGGCAGATTCTAGCTCATCGCGGTTCGATTTATTCTGCCAAGGGCAAGGAATATCCATTCGTCAAGTCTGTTCCATATTGGGAATATAGGCTTGATCCCGTACACCTTACAAATGCGATATCGCGAGTGCGCCCAAAAGGCGAGAAAGCGCCGCGCACGAGAAAGGCCATTCTTAAGACGATAGCCGATACGCTTGGCCTTGAATATAGGCGCGTATTGGAGATGGCGAATGCCGTGGGGCAGAAGGGCTTTAGGTATCAATTCCTTGCGCTTTCTTCTGATCCGGATGCTTTCAGGACGCTTGCAAATTCAAGGCTTGTTTCGGGAGTGTCGATATCCGATAGGCAAGTTAGGCAATATATCCACGGGCGGCATCTTTCGCATGTTCTTGGAAGCGTTAATGCCGAAGGCGTTGGCTCTGCGGGCATTGAACAGCGGTACAATCGCGACCTTACAGGAACGGCCGGCACCATTCAAGGTATGCGCGATGCATTCGGCCGCGAGATTTACGACAAGCGCAAAATCGATATTGATCCAATCCCCGGGTCTGACGTCTACCTTACAATCGACCACAATATTCAGTACGAAGTTGAGTATGCTCTTGATTGGGGCGTTAAAGAGTTTGGCGCAGGCTCTGGCTGGAGTATTGTGATGGATGCCTCTACCGGGGCGATTCTTGCGATGGCGTCATTGCCTGATTTTGAGCCTCTTGAATATGGTCATATTTCCGATGCTGAAAAGTTAAACCGAGCCATTGGATGCAACTATGAACCTGGCTCGGTAATGAAAGTTATTACCGCTGCCGCCGCTGTTGATGCAGGGTTTGTAACAGCATCTACGAGGTACCGCACAAATCGCGATGATCCTTCGTATTACAAATTGCCAGGCGATGGCTCTCACGTTTGGGAGCCGACCATGACAATTAAAGATGCAATTGTCCATTCGTCAAACATTGTTATCGGCAAGCTCGGGTATGATTTCGGGCAGCAGCGTCTGTGGGAATATTTTAGAGCGTTTGGCTTTGGCCAAAAGACGGGAATAGAATTACCCGGTGAGCAATCTGGGATTATAAGAGACTGGCACAAATGGGATAAGGCGACATGGTCGCGTGCGCCGATCGGGCAGGGGTTGTCGGTTACGGCAATACAGTTGGTGTCTGCCTATCAGGCTATTGCAAATGACGGCGTGCGGATGCGCCCGTATATCGTTGATAAGGTAGTAGCATCGAACGGCTATGTGGTCCATCAAACCGAGCCCAAAGAGATTTCACGCCCGATTTCCGCAAAGGCCGCGCGCGCTATGCGTGAGATGATGCTAGGCGTAGCTAAGCCTGGCGGCACGGCCCGCCGCGCAGCTGTGCGTGGTTACACGATTGCAGGGAAGACGGGGACCGCCCAGAAGGTAGTAGGCGGGCATTATGCGCCAGGGCTTTACTGCGCTACGTTTTGCGGAATAGTCCCTGCGACAGCTCCGCGTTTGGTCGTTCTTGTTTCGCTTGATTTCGATAAGAAAGCGCGTTATCACCAAGGCGGCAATTCTGCAGGGCCGGTTTTCCGCCGCATTACAACGGCGGCGCTTCGTTACCTTATGGTTGCGCCCGACAATCCTTCAGAGTTGGAGGATGAGCCGGATGAAGACGAATACGACAACATTATAAACGAGCGCATTAAGAGGCGTGCCGGTGAGCCGCTATCTTGATAAGGATCGCTTCTTTTTTTAAGGCTGAATGTGAAAAATTGTTGTATTGAGGTGATAGAGCCCCACGGGCTTTGCGCAGGCGTGAACGCGGCGATATCTAAAGCGCTCACTCTGAATAACGTCTATTGCCTGCACGAGCTTGTTCATAATGAAATTGTTATTGGCGAACTTAAGGCGTTAGGCTACCGCTTTGTTGATCGCATTGAAGATGTGCCAGATGGCGAAACTGTCGTTTTTTCGGCGCATGGAGTTGCGCCTGCTGTAAGGCAATACGCCAAGGAACACGGCTTGAAAGTTGTGGATACAACGTGCCCATTCGTCGAGAAGGTGCATAAGGCAGCACTTAAGTTTGCTAAGCGCAATATCCCCGTTTTAGTTTTGGGTGGAGAATCTCATGCCGAGGCTATAGGAATTTTAGGCGAGGTTGCGTCGGTAGGTGGCAAAGCTGAAGTTGTAAAGCCTTCGAATGTCGGCAAGTGCAAATTACACGGAGAAACTTTAGGAGTTGTAGCGCAAACTACGATGAACGCCGATGAAGTAGCTCGCGCCATAGATGAATTGCGCAGTCGCTACAAGGTTGAGACTATGACCGATGTTTGCCGCGCAACGAAAGACCGCCAGGATGCAGTGCGCAAATTTTGCGCAAAAGCCAGTAAAAACAAAGGTGAAATCGCGGCGGTACTCGTACTAGGGTCTAAAAATTCATCAAATGCGTGCAGGCTTGCCGATGTTGCACAAGAAGGGGGCGCTAAGGCGTTTATGGCAGGCACGATGGATGATCTTAGAGCCATAGATTTTAGCGGCATAGACAGGCTTGGCGTTACAAGCGCGGCATCTACGCCAGAAAGGTTCTTTATGGAAGCAGTAAGATATCTGCGCAACGTGCCGCAGCATGTGGCGATTATAATGGATGGCAACGGGCGTTGGGCGGCGCAACGCGGCAAAAGGCGCGGAGAAGGCCATATTGCAGGGGCAAAGACGCTTGGCGATGTTTTAAAGTGGTCAGGCGAAAGGGGAATACGATACCTTACCGTTTATGCTTTTTCGACCGAAAACTGGAAGCGGCCTAGAGAAGAGGTTGATGGGCTGATGAAGCTTTTTGCAAAGATGCTGAAGTCGAAGGAGAAGGATTTTATGAAAAATAAAATCCGCTTTAGAATGGTTGGCAGGCGCGGAGATCTTTCGGCGAGCTTGAGGAAGGTGGTTGAGAATCTTGAAGCGAAGACGGCTGGTTTTGAGCGAGAATTTATAGCTGCTATCTCATATGGCGGGCGCGCAGAAATTGTAGATGCAGTTAATATTGCCATAGAAAAAGGCGAAAAAGTGACAGAAGAGACTTTTCGCAACTATTTATACGCCCCCGACGTGCCAGATCCTGACCTTATTATTCGCACAAGCGGGGAATTGCGTACTTCAAACTTCTTGCTCTGGGAGTCGGCATATGCGGAATACTATTTTACAGAGACGCTTTGGCCGGATTTTTCCGAAAAAGAGCTTGATGCCGCGCTAGAATCGTATGCCGAAAGACATCGCCGAAAAGGGGGCGTTTAAAGCCTAGTTTATGGGCGGCCGGTTGACAATTTAGCCCAAAAAATGTAATATACGCACGTTTCCGGCGATCCGGGTGGGTCGAACCGGATTGTTCTTTTTGATTTTTGGTAGGCAAGCGTAAGGAGTGATTAAGATGGCGATGAACAGTCAATTGCTGGCGGTCGTGCAGCACATCGAAAATGAGCGCGGCGTTAGTCGTGAGATTGTGCTTACGGCGATCGAGCAGGCAATAAGTCAGGCGGCGCGGCGAAATCAAAATGTCACCAACGACTTACGCGTGGCTATCGATAGAAAAGATCTTTCCTTGCATGTCTACGACACGCTCGTCGTATCTGATGAGGATGTCGGCCCTGGTTTTATCTCAATTGCCAAGGCTCGTCGCTTCAAGCGCGATGAAGAGGTTAACGAGGGCGATACCGTCGAGATCGAAATGCCCGCCTCTCGCCTTGGGCGCATCGCTGCTCAAATGTCGCGTCAGATGATCATGCAGAAGATTCGTGACGCCGAGCGCACCAATACATTCTCCGAATATAGAGATCGCGTGGGCGACATCGTAAGCGGCACAGTTTCAGCCATTTCCAAGCGCGATACGTATGTGACTGTCGGCAAGACTGAGATGATTCTTCCCGGCAGAGAGCGCATTCCTACCGAAGACTATCAAGTGGGCGATCCTATCCGTGCGATAATTCTTCGCGTTGATCCTGAATCCCACGGCCCGAGCGTCACGCTTTCGCGCGCAAGCGGCAAGTTTGTTGAGGCCCTTTTCAGGCTTGAAGTTAGCGAGATTTCCGATGGCGTTGTTGAAATTATGAGCGTAAGCCGCGATCCTGGCTACAGGGCCAAGATTGCCGTTCGCACATCTAACGAGTCGGTCGATCCTGTCGGCGCATGTGTCGGGCAGCGCGGCAGCAGAGTGCGCGCAATTGTGAGTGAGCTTCATGGCGAGAAGATCGATATTGTCCGCTGGAATGAAGATATTCGCCAGTACGTAGCGCAGGCTCTTGCCCCTGCCAAGCTCGAATCTATCGAGGTCGATCCTGCGCTGCCTAACACGGTGCACGTGGTTGCCGCGGCAGATCAGTATTCGCTGGCAATCGGCAAGCGTGGCCAGAATGTCCGCCTTGCTACGAAGCTTACCGGCTGGCATGTCGAAGTTAAGAAGTCGATGGCGACAGCGTCGTTCGAAGAAAAGAAGGACGCGGCAGTCAGAGACCTTGCCGAGATGTTCTCTGTTTCGTCGGCTGTTGCCAGCATGATTGTTGACGCGGGCTTCCTTACTGTCGATGGCATTACAGCCGTCGACGAAGCAACGTTCGTCGCGTCGTCCGGTCTTGATGAAGTAACCGCCAAGGGTGTGTACGCAGCGGCCATTGCCGTAGCAGAACTTACGAGCGCAGAGGCTGAAGAGCTATGAGAATTTACGAGATAGCTAAGCAAATCGGTGTCGGCAGTGCCGATGTCGTCAAAGCGGCAGAGGCGGCTGGGATTGATGCGACCAACGCCATCGCTTCCGTCAATGAGGCCGATGCTGCGCGTCTGCGCGAGGCTTTTGCTGGTGTCGATACGGCGAAAATTGCTGCCCGCAGGCAAGAGAAGATCAAACGCGCAAGCGAACTTAATGCCGAGTTTTTCGCTCAGCAGCGCGAAAAGCTTCAGGAGCATTTGCGCATAGCAAAGGAAGCGGCAGAAGGGCGCAAGGTTCAGGTCCTTCCTCCTTCCGAGCCTGTTGCCGCACCTGCTTCTACGCCAGCTAAACCTAAGGCGCCCGTAGCCCAGCCTGCGCAGGCTGCCGCTCCTAAAATCAAGATGGCGCCAGTAGCAAAGCCCAAGGCTCCGCTACCCACGATTTCTGCTGCTGCAACTGGTCTTACGGCCAAAGGCTTTAAGCCCATTCAGCGTACGCGCCCCACGGCAGCCATTTCGATTTCGGTAGCGGCCGCTCCTAAACCGAAACCGCCGAAGGTTGTTCAATACGATGACGACGAACGCGGTAGCAGGCGCGGTAGGAAAGACCGTGAAGGTCAGAAGAGTTTTGAAAAGCGCAATCAGCGCAACGCTCCTGCAGTTCCTGAGCAGGGTGGGCGCATTTCCGTTAACGAGGAATCTCGCGAGATCTCGATTCGCGGCGCCGTCGTCGTTAAGGATTTTGCGGCTAAGCTCAACATTAAGCCCAATAGGCTTATTGCCGATTTGATGCTTCTTAAGGTTTTAGCATCTATCAATCAGCGCATCGAGCCTGATATTGCTACGAAGGTCGCCGAGAAGTATGGCTTTAAGGTGACAATCGAACATACGCGCGATAAGGCAGCGGCAAAGCCTGTTCTTAAGGCTATCGATGCCGACGACTTGATCCCGGATGACGCACCCGAAACCCTTAAGCCTCGTGCGCCAGTCGTTACGTTCCTTGGTCACGTCGACCACGGTAAGACGACGCTTATGGACTGGATCCGTAAAGAGCACGTTGCGCAGGGCGAAGCAGGCGGTATTACTCAGCAGATTAGCGCCTATCAGGTCGAAATTGCCGGGCGCAAAATCACGTTCCTTGATACCCCTGGTCACGCGGCATTCAGTGCCATGCGTGCACGCGGTGCGCAGATTACCGATATTGCAGTTCTCATTATTGCTGCCGATGATGGTATCATGCCTCAGACTGAAGAGTGCATCAAGGTCGCTCGTCAGACAGGCGTGCAGATTATGGTGGCTATAACAAAGTGCGACAAGCCTACAGCTAATGTCGACAAGGTCAAGCAGCAGCTCCAGAAGGCGGGTCTTACGCCCGAAGATTGGGGCGGCGATATTATTTGCTGTCCTGTGAGCGGCCTTAACGGCGAAGGCGTTGAATCGCTTCTTGAGAATATTCTCGTTCAGGCCGACGTTCTTGAACTTCAGGCCAATCCCAACCGCCGCGCAAACGGTTACGTTATTGAGTCTGAATTGCAGCAGGGCCTTGGTCCGTGCGCAACGCTCCTCGTTTCGGGCGGCACTCTCCATGTCGGCGATGCTATCCTTATTGGCGAGCATTTCGGCAAGGTGCGTGCGCTTATCGACGACCGCGGTCGCCGCGTGCGCGAAGTTCCGCCTGCCACACCCGTTAAATGTACGGGTCTTTCGGGCGTTCCCGAAGCTGGCAGCGAATTCCGCGTAATGCTTGACGAAAAGCGTGCACGCGTTCTTGCAGAGCAGACGGCGCAGGAGCGCAAGCTTAATGAGCTGACGACTTCGAAGATCGCAACGCTCGATGCGCTTATGAACGCTATGGCCGCCGAAGGCCGCCGCGAGCTTAACGTTATCGTCAAGTCCGATACGCAAGGTTCGCTCGAAGCTATTGTTAATGCGCTTCAGGAAATCAAGAGCGACAAGGTTTCGCTTTCCGTTATTGGCACCGGCACTGGTAACGTCTCGATGACAGATGTAAAATCTGCCGCCGCAGGCAAGGCCATTATCGTTGGCTTTGATATTGCTAACGATTCTGGCGTCCAAAGCCAGGCTCGTCACGATGGCGTAAGGATCAACTCCTTCAGGATCATCTACGAATTAATCGATCACGTCAAGAATTGCATGCTTGATCTTCTGCCGCCCGAGTACAAGGAAGTTGTTCTCGGCCACGCTGAAATCAAGGCGATTTACGATATCGGCAAGCTCGGCAAGATTGCTGGCTCTCAGATGCTCGATGGTAGAATCGTTGCTAAGGAGAAGTTCCGCATCATTCGCGCCAAGCAGTTGATTTGGGATGGCAAGGTCAAGACTTTGCGCCACTTCAAGGACGAGGTCAAGGAAGTTTCTGGGCAGCAGGAATGCGGTGTGTGCTTTACGGATTTCGAAGATTTCCGTGCAGGCGACGTCATCGAATGCTACTCGCTCGAAGAGCTTCCTAGAAGTCTTTAATCCAACAGGCAACATCTGGAGGCATAGCTCGATAAGATGGGCGTAGACAGGTTAGAACGGGTAAACAGTCTTCTCAAGCGAGTTATCGCCGAGAGTATGTTTACCGTTATGCGCGGCGATCTTGTTCCGCCAAGCAGCATAACAGTAACTGGCGTTTCGTGCGGGCGCGATCTGCACGACGCCGTTGTAAGCGTGTCTATTTTTGGCGATGAAAATCTAAAGACCATCGCCATGCGCCAACTTCGCTCGCGTGCCCGTCGTTTCCAAGAGATTATTGCTCGCGAAGTAAAGTTGAAGTTTACGCCTAAACTGGCTTTCCGCCTTGATCGTTCAATCGAGAAGGGCGACGAAGTGTTGGCGATTCTCGATAGCCTGCCCCAGAGCTAAAGCTCAGGCAAAATGGTCGTCTGGATACAGAATCCGTTCGACAATCTCCCCGGAGAGGGGTTTCGCAAAATGCGCTATTCGCATATGGCGTGCGCATTTGCCGAGCTTGGACATGATGTTACAGTTTGGACTTCTGATTTTTCGCACGCGCGTAAATGTCGGCGCGAAATTGCAGAGCCTGCAATTGATCCACGCGTTAAGGTTCGGCTTATTCCAACCATGCCATACGCGCGTAATGTTTCATTTAAGCGCGTATTAAGCCACGTTTTGTATGCGCGAACTTGGATTAAGCAGGCGCGCAAAGAGGCGGCTTTATCGGGTAAGCCTTCAATCATTATTACATCGTTTCCGACAATATCTGCTGCAGCGTCTGTCATGCGCTTTGCGCGCTCTGTAGGGGCGAAAGTAGTGGTAGATATTCAGGATGCGTGGCCACAGACTTTTGAGAGGGTGTTTCCCGGCTATGCGCTTAAGCCTTTGCGCTCGTGGGCAAAAAAAATATTTCGAGAGGCCGATTTGG
Source organism: Kiritimatiellia bacterium (assembly GCA_017629455.1). The sequence goes on along the minus strand of JAGBXE010000106.1, from coordinate 683 downwards.
TAACTGGTGTATGCGAACGTTACCGCAGTCTTACCGGAAGGTCAGATTATTACAAGGCATATCTCGGTATAGAAGTCGATAACGAAGAAGATAAGATTGTTAAAAGTGTTCGCAGTAACTCAAAGATCGCTTATATCGGCGGAACGGGAGTGACGTACGACCTTTCAACTGCCGCGCGCGCGGCTGATAAATTAGGAATGAAGCTCGTTGTTGCAGGCGGCAAAAATCCCCTTGGGCGTGACGAGCTTGAAGCGATGTTGTTAAGTTGTGATGTGGGGCTTATCCCGATGAATGATGATGCGTGGGTAGGAATTCCCAATAAGATGTTTGATTACGCGAAAGCGGATTTGCCAATTGTCTCTTCGCTGGGCGGTGAGTCGAGAGAGCTTATTGGCAAGTATAAGTGCGGGGCAACGTTCACTTCGGGCGATGCAGATTCTCTTGCCGAGGCGGTTAATGCGGCACTTAAAACCGAGCGCGGCGCTTCCTTTAAGCTGTGTAAGATTGAGTTTGACGCTAAGAAAATTTATGCCGCTTACGCCGAAAAAGTATTATCGAGTTGCTCCTGATGGAGCGAGAAGTTTTTTAATTGTGGTATAATGGCACCATGAATACGGCTGAGAAAAAAGTTCTGATTTTAACCGACGGAAAAGCAGGGCATGAAAACCAGTCTAAGGCTTTTG
>JAGBXE010000105.1 GCA_017629455.1 Kiritimatiellia bacterium | reverse complement strand
AGGGCTCTCGCTCCAAGAACCACGTATGCTCGCGCATTGGGTACGGGGTGGTCGATTATCACTGGCGCCGTGTCGGGAGTTTTCCCCATCGCAAAAACGATTTTACCCATCATCTCTTGGCCTGCTTGGTCGAGGGGTCTATCGTGCAAGAAAACAAAATCAAATTTGCTGCCTGCTGATAATTGTGCAGTGGGCTTTGCAGGCTGCGGCAGCTTGTTCTGCTGAACTGCCGCAGGCGCGGCCGGCTTCGGCTGGGGCTTTTGTTCTTGCTTTGGCGCAGGAGATGTAGCGGTACTTTCAGGTGCGGTCGTAATTGAAGGCGCGGCAATAAGCGAACGGTCGACTTCGAGAGTTCTAACGCCGCATTCGCGTTCGACTTCGAGCCATTGCTCAAGACCGTCAATTAGATATTCAAGAACTGTCATCGCACCTTTGCGCGTAGCGCCAGTTTATTTCTTGGCGTAGCCGTAGGGGTTTTTCTCCTGCCAGCGCCAAGCGTCTTCGCACATCTCGTCAATGTCGCGCTCTGCCTTCCAGCCAAGTTCCTTGAGCGCAAGCGCCGGGTCGGCCCAGCATTCGGCCACGTCTCCTGGTCTGCGCGGGCGGATAGAGTAGGGGACGTTTCTTCCGGAGGCTTTTTCGAACGCCTTTACAACCTGAAGAACGGAGTAACCGTGGCCCGTGCCGAGGTTATAAATCTTTAACCCCAATTTAGGCTCGCTGGCAAGCTTCTCGATAGCCTTAAGGTGCCCGATGGCAAGGTCGACGACATGGATATAGTCGCGAACGCCCGTTCCGTCGGGGGTTGGGTAGTCGTTGCCCCAGACGCTCAATTCATCGCGGCGCCCGATGGCGACTTGTGCAACGTATGGCAGGAGGTTGTTGGGGATGCCGGCAGGATCTTCGCCGATAAGCCCCGACTTATGTGCGCCGATGGGGTTAAAGTAGCGCAAAAGGACAATGTTCCACTCCGGATCGGCCTTTTGGACATCTTTAAAGACCTGCTCCATCATCAATTTCGTCCAGCCGTAGGGGTTTGTGCAGCCGGGCGTCGGGAAGTCTTCGCGAATCGGCACCGACTTTGGCTCGCCATACACTGTCGCGGATGAAGAAAAGACGATGTTTTTGCATCCGTGCTGTGCAAGGCACTTAAGAAGAGTGAACGTGCCGCCGAGGTTGTTCTCGTAATATTTTAGAGGAATAGTTGTCGATTCTCCTACGGCCTTAAGCGCGGCAAAGTGAATGGCGGCATTGAATGGGCCAGCAGAAGAAAGAATCGATGAGAGCTTCTTTTCGTCGCGGATATCGGCCTTGAAGAATAAAGGTGTTTTGCCGGTTATCTTTTTAACTCTGGCAAGCGACTTGCGCGAACTGTTGCATAGGTTGTCGACGATAACGACTTCATGCCCAGCATTGAGAAGTTCAACAACTGTGTGGCTGCCGATGTATCCAGCTCCTCCAGTTACGAGAATTTTCATCTTTTTGCCTCCTTAATTAAAATATTGGCTGTTTAGCAAGTTGAAAGTGTTAATTAATACGCTTTTCCTTCTTGCATAACGGTGATTACCGTGTAAATAACGTAAATAAGAATCCAAATAAAGCCCTTTATTGCGCCAACCTTGGTAATTTCGCGGGGTTTGCGCCAATTTATGCCAAAGATCGCAATCGATAGTGACAGGCCCAACATTACCGGCAAGTCGCGCGAAAGGATATATGGAGAGAAGCAATGAGAGGCGCCATTTGCGGCGTTGTTGATTGGGCCGATAAGCGTGGCAAGGCCCACTACAGCAAGGGTGTTGAAGATGTTTGAGCCTATAATGTTGCCGAGTACAAATTCGTTTTCGCCGTGGCGGGCGGCAGCTATGGCGCTAGCCAATTCGGGAAGAGAAGTTCCAATGGCAATTACGGTAAGGCCAATCATCAGGTCGCTTACGCCCAAGAAACGTGCTAGATCTACGCTGCCCCAGACGAGAAGATGTGATGAACCGATTAAAACAGAAAGGCCAATTACTACACTTAAAGCTGCAGCGATTACTTTAGGGCTTGACTTACTGCCTTGTTCTTGGCAGGCGCATTCATTTTTTTTGCCTTTATCGAACAAACAGTAAAGGAGCATAACGGCAACGAACATGAAAAGCAAAATACCTCCATCTAAACGTGTACAGTCACCGTCGGACAGTATAAATAAGGAAAATGTCGTAATTGCCGCCAGGCACAAGCTGGAAACTAGCGTCGTGACAGGGCGCATGACAAGCGGATGGATAAGTGCAGCTATTCCAAGGATCGCGGCTATATTGAATGTGCAGCTGCCGTAGGCGTTGCCGAGCGAGAGATTTGCGTGCCCTGAAACCCCCGACATAACACTTACACAAAGCTCGGGAGCGCTTGTACCAAAGCCGATAATTACCATTCCGACTATAAACGGGGAGACACCGAACGCCCTCGCCAAGGCTGCGGCGCCCTCTATAAATTTGTCGCTCGACCAAGCCAGTGCTGCCAGGCCGCCTACAATGAGCGTTAACGACGCCCAAAACGGAATGTCGGAATAATCCATAGAGAGAAATTATATCATTGATTATGCGCTCTCGCAAGCGCGTCAGTTATGGTATAATTAGCGCTCTAGGGTGGTGAAGTGTCACTTCTTGTCTAGCTCGCCTTAAGGCGTGTGGTCATGTTAGTTTTGTTAAAGTTAGGAGAATTTTGATGAATAGAGCATTCTTTGCGGTGGCGGCCGTTGCCGCTACTACGGTTGCGTGCACGACGGTTGAAACTGCTGCGCCTAAGGCAACGTGTCCCAAGGCGGCGTGCGAGAAGTGCGAGAAATGCGAAGAGGCAGCTCCCCGTCCGCCAAGCCCGTCGTGCGGCAAGAAGAACCGTTTGCCGTTCAAGCTCGGTATGGCGCGTTACTCGATGCACAGGCATTCTTACGAGCGCGCTCTTGAGATTATGCAGAATATCGACTGCCACTACATGGGGCTTATCGACAAGACGATTCCGCGTAACGCAAGCGATGCGCAGATAAAGGCGCACAAGGAGCATTGTGCGAAATATGGCGTTGAGGTCGTCTCGTTAGGGCCTGTCTATTTCTCAACCGAGAAGGAAATTGCCGAGGCGTGCGAGTTTGCCAAGCGTTACGGCATGAAGTATATCTCCGTAGTTCCCTTTGAGTGGAATCCGAAGCTTGAAGGCGCTACCACCAATGAGCAAAGGGCTAAAAAGTGCCCTCCGCGCGAGTGGAGGCTTGAGTCTGATAAGATGATGGACCTGCTTGAGAAGTACTGCCTTAAGTACGATCTTAAAGCCGCCGTCCACAATCATGGCCCGGACAATGCTTATCTCTATCCTACGGCCGATTCTGCCCTTAAGCGCATCGGCAACCGTGATAAGCGCTTAGGCGTGTGCCTTGATGTTGGCCATCAGCGCCGTGCAGGCCTAGACCCGGTCGAATTCATCAAGAAGCACGGCGACAGGATCGTCGAAGTGCATATGAAGAACATCGAAATTGACAGGGTGAAGAATCTTGCCAAGGAAGGTCCGCGCGGAGAGCTTGATATCCCCGGCATTATGCAAGCTTTGGCAGATGTAGGGTTTTCAGGGTATTACCTTGTTGAATTTGAAAAGGACTTTAAGCAGAACGAAGCTCCTTTGGCTGAATCGTTTGGCTACTACCGCGGCGTAATGGACTGCACGCGCGTAAAGACTGTTATGAAGCCCGTTCCTGCCAATGCCAATACGCTTACGGCCGCTGAAAAGGCCGAGGGCTGGAGCCTCCTTTTCGACGGAGCGAAATTGCCCGATGATGTCTGGGTTGGTTATAAGAGCGAATGGCTTGAAAAGGGGCTTTTCCCTAAGCGCGGCTGGTACGTTAAGGATGGCTGCCTTACTATGAGGCCCGTAAGCGGCATCTCCCCCGAGCGTACGTGGTTCCCCCTTCCGCCTGAAGACGCAAGGCAGGGCGGCGGCGGCGATATCATGACGCGTAAGAAGTATTCCGACTTCATCTTCAAGTTTGATTTCCGTCTTACCAAGGGAGCAAATTCAGGTATCAAATACTTCTTTAACGAGGGTATGCACAAGAACTCCACCGAGGAATATCAGGTGCTGGAGAATTTCCACCCCGACTCCGACAAGGGTGCTAACGGCAACCGCAAGTGCGCGGCTCTCTACGATATTCTGCCTGCCAAGGAGGCGCAGAAGGTTCTTAAAGGTGCCGGCGAATGGAATAGCGGCATGATTGTTTCGAAGGGCAATCACGTTGAGCATTGGCTTAACGGCGTTAAGGTTCTTGAATACGAGCGCGGCTCGAAGGCGTTCCGCGCGGCCGTTGCCAAGTCCAAATATCATGCATGGCAGGACAAGGGCAAATTCTGGGGCGAGGAGAAGCAGGGGCGCATTCTAATCCAGGACCACAGCGATTCGACGGTTTCGTATTGCAATTTGAAAATCAAGGCGCTCTAATTTAAAGGCGCCTTGAAATGCGCGTAGAGATTGGTTGATGGAATTTAAAAGGTATGAAGAAGTTTAGTTTGACTGATCCGTACGGAACAGCCCCGTCTTCAGCGCCGTTTACCCAGAGCGTATCTACTGGTGTCGCGTGGCATAATATGCCAGTTGTTCGCGAGTATACGCTTGGGCAGTTGCTCGATCAGACGATTGCGCGCTGCGGCGAGAATGATGCGGTTGTATACGCAGATCGTGACTACAGGCTTACCTGGTACGAATTTGGCGAAGAAGTCGATCTTGTGACAAAGGGCTTGATGGCCCTTGGCATTAAGCGCGGCGAGAAGGTTGCGCTTTGGGCTACGAATGTGCCGCACTGGGTCGTGCTGATGTTTGCAACAGCGAAGATCGGCGCAATACTTCTGCCGCTGAACATAAACTACAAATCAGCAGAGATCGATTTTGCCCTCAAACAGTCGGATGCAGAGAATCTCTTCGTCATCGACGGCTATCGCGATTGCGATTATATCGAAGTTTTAAATTCCCTCATTCCCGAGCTTAAAGAATGTCCGCGCGGCGATCTTAAGTCGGCTAAGTATCCGCGTTTGAAGCGGATGTTCTACCTTGGCGGCAAAAAGCACCGCGGCATGTATTCGCTCAATGAAGTTAAATCGCTTGCGTGCGAAGTTAGCCACGCCGATTACATTGCGCGCCAAGCAGAGTGCGATGTGAACGACATCGTAAACATGCAGTACACGAGCGGAACGACGGGCTTCCCGAAGGGTGTACAGCTCACCCACCGCAATATCGCCAATGATGGCTTCTGGATCGGCGCTTGCCAGAATCTTTCCTCGCGCGATCGCGTCTGCATTCCCGTTCCTCTCTTTCATTGCTTTGGTTGCGTGCTCGGTGTAATGAGCTGCATCAACCACGGCTCGACGATGGTCTTTCTTGAAAAGTTCGATCCGCTTACCGTTATGCGCTCGATCGAACGCGAGAAATGCACGTCGACTTATGGTGTGCCTACGATGTACATTGCAATGCTCGACCACCCGCGCTTTGAGGAGTTTGATTTCTCTTCTTTGAGAACGGGCATTATGTCGGGTTCCGCGTGCCCCGTCCACCGTATGAAGCAGGCGCAAGAGCGCATGAATATGCGCGAGATTACCAATCCTTACGGGCTTACGGAGTCTGGACCTGTGATGACGATGACTCGCTACTTCGAGAAATCGATCGAACGCAAGTGCGAGACTATCGGCCAGGCGCTTCCCGGCATTGAAGTGGCAATTATCGATCCTGAAACAGGGATGCTCGCGCCTTTAGGCTCCGACGGCGAGATATGCTGCCGCGGTTACAATACGATGAAGGGCTATTACAATATGCCCGAGCAGACGGCCAAGTGCATCGATGAAAATGGCTGGCTGCATTCAGGCGATATTGGCCGCATGGATGCCGAAGGCTACTATTACATTACTGGTCGCCTTAAAGACCTCATCATTCGCGGCGGCGAAAATATTTCTCCAAAGGAAGTCGAAGACTTTATCGGTACGATGCCGGGCGTAAGGGATGTGGCAGTCGTTGGTTGTCCGTCTAAAAAATATGGCGAACAGCCGGCAGCTTTTGTGATTGCTTCCGATGGCGTTGAATTGACCGAGGCTGAAGTACAGGCTTTCTGTAAAGATAAAATCAGCTGGTTTAAGATTCCGAAGTTTGTCCATTTCTTAGAAGAATTTCCGATGACTGCATCGCAGAAAATTCAGAAATACAAGCTTCGCGAGATGGCGGCATCACTTTGGCCCGATGCCTAAAGTAAGAAATGTTTATTAAGAAAAAACAAGGAGAACGAAAAATGACGAATAGAAGGGATTTCCTTAAGGGGACAGCCTGGATGGGCGCCACTGCGTTTGCCGCAGGGTGTATGAATACTCGCCTTTTCTCGTGCGGAACAGAAGGCGCGCCGATGATGATGTACGCCGACAAGAAGATTTCTAAGCTTCGTATCGGCATCGTTGGGCTCGGGCGTGGCTCAGGCGCGGCGAGGACATTTCCTAAGATCCCTGGCTGCGAAGTGACTTGGGTGTGCGAATTGCCTGAATCGATGAAGCGCATCGATCTCCATCGCAAGTGGTGTGAAGAAAACGGCGTTAAGCCTCCTAGGTTTGAGTTTGGCCCTGAAGCATACAAGACGATGTGCAACGCCGACGACGTTGATCTCGTTTACAACGCTACGCCTTGGCATTTACATGCGCCAATCGGCGATTACGCAATGGAGCACGGTAAGCACGTTGCAATTGAAGTGCCCGCAGCTCTTACGGTTGATGAGTGCTGGCAGCTCGTTGAGACATCGGAGCGTACGCGCCGCCATTGTATGCAGCTTGAGAACTGCTGCTACGGCGAAATTGAAATGCTTGCCATGAATATGTGCCACTCTGGCGTGTTGGGCGAGCTCGTCCATGGCGAAGGCGCATACATTCATGACTTGAGGCAGTATTGCTACGGCGAATACCTCGAAGACGAAGGACCTAACACCGACGGTCCTGGCTATTGGAATAAGTGGCGCTTAGAGTACAACCGCAAGCATGGCGGCAACCAGTACCAGACGCACGGCTTGGGCCCAATCTGTATCGACATGGACATCAACCGCGGCGATCAGTTCGATTACCTCGTCTCGGTCGATTCTGCCCAAGTCGGTATGCGCGAGTTCGCAAAGGCGAAGTATGGCGCCGATTCCGAGAAGGCCAAGTGGGATGTTAAGATGGGCGATATGAATACGACCATCATCCGCACAAAGGTCGGGCGCACGATTCTTGTCCAGCACGATGTCGGTACGTTTAGGCCTTATTCGCGCCTTAACCTTATTTCGGGTACGCGCGGCATTGTCGCCGATTATCCGTTCCGCGCGGCGATCGACGAGCGTCCTAATGGCAAGCCCACGTCGGTTCATGCCTTTAACGAGAAGGTTTCTGCGCAGATCCGTGAGAAGTATAAACATCCTCTGTGGCGCCAGGCAGGCGATCTTGCCAAGAAGGTTGGCGGGCACGGCGGCATGGACTTCTTGATGATGCTGCGTCTTGCGTACTGCTTGCAGAACGGCCAGCCGCTCGATATGAACGTTTACGACCTTGCAACGTGGTGCGTAATTGGCGAGCTTACGGAGCGCTCGGCCGATCGCCGCGGTGCTTCGATCGATGTTCCCGATTTCACACGCGGCGCGTGGCGCACAACGAAGCGTTGGGGTTTCGAAAGCGTTGATCTAGCTAAGATGGGCTTTAAGGCTTAAGCCCCGCTTGATCGCTCCGCCTTGTGTCAATCGTAGGTGAAGCAAATGAATGTCTGCCTCTTTTTCGAAGGCACAGGGCACGGCGTCGAAGGGCGCGTCACAAATGTGACGCGCCTCTATGATTTATGCGCAGACGATGGCGGGCAGAAACTTCATTTGGAATCAGGCCCAGGTACGCATTTTGGATCATACGTAAGCGGTAAGATTGCAGGCTCCGATTGGCGTATCATATTTCGTTCGGCGCGGCGATGGTTCGAAGCTAATTATGAAACGCTGCCGGATGATGGCTTTTCCACGAAAGTGTTTCTTTTCGGGTTTTCGCGCGGGGCTCTTATTGCCCGGCGATTTGCCGCTTGGCTTGAAAAGTTAAGTATTGAAGTAAAGTATCTCGGGCTTTGGGATACCGTCGATTCGACGATAGGCCTTGATGTTCCCGAACGCTGCCCAGGCAATGTCCTTAAAGCGCGTCACGCAGTTGCTCGCGATGAGGAAAGAAAATTTTTCGCCTATATTCCTTTGCGCGGCGAGGAGAGTAGCGTTGAAGAAATGATTTTCCCTGGCAGTCACAGCGATATAGGCGGTCTTTTTGAGGATAATCACGAAATGGCAGATTTAACGCTTGCGTGGGTAGCCTTAGGAGCGAAGGATGCGGGTTTGCGCCTTAAAGAGGGCGTTCAGCTTTTAGAGCATCTAGATACATCAAGTGTTGTTTTGCACGATTCTTACGCGCAGGCGAACAATCTTTGGGGGGCGTTTGAAAAAGTGCGTCGCAATCTTTCTGGCCTACCCTTACACCGCCTTTGTAGAAAACTGCGCGCACCTTCAAGCGAAAGCTAGCCGTAGCGTATTGCCGGAGAATCGGCAAAGTTGACACTCATCTTTGGTTTTTATGGTAAAATTCGGACGGTACTAGTGTATAAGCAGGATTTACCGGGTGGGAGAACTCTTTCTATGACTCGTAAAGATGTGATAGCTGGCCTTGCCGGGTGTCTGGTCGCGCCTGCATTGGACGGATGCCGCGCAACTGCGGCGGGGCAAGGAGGAACTGGCGAAATCCGCGCTATGCTTCACCATTTAGGCTGGAATATGTGGAGTGACTGCCCTGTTAAATATTGGGGGCGTTATAAGACAGAAGCTGAACTTTCACGTGTCTGCGCAGCTGATAGAGTTCGTACCGATGAGGATGTTTGGAAGCGCGTTTCCGAGAGGATGGTGCAATCTGGTTGTAACATGATTGTAATTGATCTTGGGGAAGCGTGTTTTTATCCAAGCCATCCAGAGCTTGCTGTTGAAGGCACGTGGAGTGTCGATAAGATACGCGCAGAACTTGCACGTCTACGCAAGATGGGGCTGGAGCCAATTCCCAAGTTAAATTTTTCAACAGGTCACGATACATGGCTTAAAGATTATGGCCGCATGGTCTCGACCGACGAATATTACCGCGTTTGCTCCGATGTAATTGCCGATGTGTGCGAGATATTTGACAGCCCCAGGTTTCTCCATCTTGGCTACGATGGAGAAACGCTCGAGCAGCAGCGCCAGTATGCTTATGCGACCGTTAGGACCGGCGAGCTTTGGTGGCACGATATGTTATGGTTCATTCGGCAGGTTGAAAACCGCTCGGTACGCGCATGGATATGGAGTGATCGGATGTGGCATGACGAGTCGTATTTAACGCGTATGCCAAAGAGTGTTTTACAATCGAATTGGTATTATGATCAAAAATTTAACTTGGGTGAGAAACCGCCTAAAGGATGTGTGCGAGCGTATCTAGATTCGTTTATTGATCTTGATAAGGCTGGCTTTGATCAAGTACCGTGCGGTTCGAATTGGGCGTACGATTCGAACTTTGGCGGGCTAGTTGATTTTTCAAAGGCTAATATTTCTCCCGAGAGGTTAAAGGGTTTCCTAATGGCGCCGTGGTTCTTCCCCGACGCGTTGGAAGAAGCAAAACTTATGCGTGGTTGCGATCTTGCTGCACAAGCGTGGGGAAATTCGAAGGAATAAGATAGAGGCGATTTTAAATGTGAATAGACGGCAGTTCATCAAAACGAGTAGCGCCTCTGCTTTAATGGCAGGGATGTTCACAGTTGCCTTTGCAAAAGGGAAAGAAGACCCAGCTGTTGGTCTGCCGCTTGCTCCTTGGCGTAAGGGGCATTATCAAGTTCATTTTATCCACACTGGTGCCGGAGAGTCGACATTTCATATTTTCCCCGACGGTACTACCATGTTGCTTGACTGCGGCGATATGGACTGGGGAGAAGAATTAAAGCACCTTTATGTGCCGCGCCTTCCTAATGCCTCACGCCATGCTGCCGAATGGGTTGCCCGCTATGTTAAGCGCGTTAACCCATCGGGCGATCATGTTGATTGGCTTCATGTTTCTCATCTCCATCGCGATCATATGGGGCATGCAAAGTGGATTGCCGGTCGCGATAATCGCCTGGGGCTTGATTATTTTCTTTCGGGCTTCACATTGGCGGCGGAGCAATTACATTTCTCACGCGCCATCGACCGTGGATATCCTGATTTTTCCGATCCTGTGCCGTATGTAGAAGATCACGACCGCATGGTGGAACATCTTAAGAATCTTTATACGTACCTCGGTAAGCGAGATGGGCTTGTGCACGAGAAATTCAAACTCGGTGCGGTAGACCAAATATGTCAGCTAAAGAATCCGGTAGATGGGTTTCATGTGCGCAACATATGTGTTAATGGGCGCATTGCTATGCCTGATGGTACGGTCGTTGATCCTCTACACCAAAGTGACGGCACATTTATAAAAGTTGCCCGTTCAGCGTGGGTGGAAAATCCACTTAGCTGCGGTTGCGTTTTTAGTTATGGTAAATTCCGTTACTATTCTGCTGGAGATTTTTCCCAACGGCTCGAATTCCCCGATGGAACTGAAGTTTATCCTGAGAAGTTTATCGGCAAAGCTGCAGGCAAGGTGAATGTTGCTAAGCTTAACCACCATGGGCATCACTGCATGGAAAGGGAATGTGTGTGCGAGCTTGCCGCGCGCGTTTGGATTGCATGCGTTCACGATCAGCACCACGTGACGGAAGACACGATGTCTCGAATTGCAGATCGCAATATCTATTCTGGCGAGCGGATTATTTGCCCTACGGTATTTACTGCCGAACGCCGCGCTGCTGACTTTGATAAGCCGTGGTACAAAGATGTTGCAAGTCCTACGTACTGTGGTACGCATATTGTCCTAGACGTTCCGCCTGGAGGCGAAACGTATTCGCTAACATTCGTGCCTGCGGTTGATGAATCGATGAAAGTTTCAAGCGTTATGAGGTTCATATCATGATATTAAAATTCGCGTTCGTGGCGTTGTCTTTTGCAGCATGCCAACTTCTTTGCAGTGCGCAAGTGCTGCTTACTATGGAGGATGCCGTTTGCCGCAAAACGGAGCTTGGTAAAGAATGGGTTAAGTCCTGCAAAGCCGAATTAAAGCACGGCATTCTTTATCGTCTTTCAGGCAAGATAAAGACTGAAGATTTTGAATGTGTTAATCATGCCGATCTCGGAGGGCCGCAGATAATAGTAGCTTACCTAAATTCTAGCGGCGCGCTTGTCGGTTCTGCGCGCAGTTCCTGCGTCACAGGAACAGAGGGCGGGTTTGCAAATGTAAGCACACTTGTCGAGCTTCCTAAAAACGCTGTCGCATCAGAGCTTAGAATGATAGTTCCCTCATACGTGCGAGGCACGGTGACTTTTGCGGATGTAAAACTTTCTTCTTATTCTTTACCTAAAGTTCCAGAGCCAACACCATCTCCAAGCCCGATGATTGATGAGTATGGGCGGTTTAAATTAGGGGGTAAAAAAGTTTTTCCGTTAGGAATGTATTTTGAGAATTGGGATCCATTTACAGTTTCTAATCTTACTATCTTTGCCGACAGCCCCTTTAATTGCATTGTGCCGTATCACTTTCCCGATAAGTCTCAAATGGACTTGTGCGCATCGAAAGGGCTTGGCGTTCTTTATAATGCCAATGTCTATTACGGAACACGTTGGGCTTTCGGCAAAGTTTCAAATGAGGCCGAGGATGATGTTTGGACTTTAAAGACGGTAAAAAAGTTTAAAGATCATCCGGCACTATGGGGCTGGTATATCAACGATGAGTTTGGTCTTGATATGCTCGAGCGGCTTGATCGGCGTTATGAGCTTGTTAAAAAGATTGATCCCGTCCATCCCACGTGGGGCGTTTTTATGAACCCTAAGTTTGCCCAGTATTTTGGTGCGAATCTTGATGTTCTGGGCGTAGATCCGTATCCAGTTGCGGCGCAGGGGAATCGGAAGGAAGTAGATTTTTCTAGATGTGCTTCGGAGCCGCGCGCTGCGATTGATGAGTTTGGCGGAAAGCGTCCGCTATGGTCGGTTATTCAGGCGTTTGATTGGAAAATGTATTGCCCGAGCGCGAAGAATACTCGCATGCCGACAGAAACAGATTTGCGCACAATGACTTGGCAGGAAATTGCATCTGGCGCGAATGGTCTTTTTTATTTAGCATTTACATCGCTTGCATATGAAGGCAATGGCGGAAATTTCAAAAAGCATTGGGATGCCTTACGCCGTGTAGCTTCCGAAGTAAAGGAGAAAGAAAGTTTGCTTCTTTCCGATCCAGGAGTAGCTTTTGACCGCCCGCCTATGCCAATCGTCGCACGCACATGGAAAGTAGGCGATAAAGATATTGCTCTTGTTGTTAATAGTTCCCACACAAATGTTAAGGCGCAAATTGTCTTTGACTCATGTGAAGCGTTGAATGTGTCTCTACCGCCGCTCGCACATAAGTTTTACAATCTTAAGCCGAAGTCCGGCCCGATCGTCAAGCGTTTTGCAAATATCGATTTGGCGCAGAAATATATCCGCCAGTTAAAAAAGAAAAACGATGGGCGCTTACCCAAAGGTGGAGTTGTAGCTGAAATCGAATCCGGTGAATTTACGAGAGAGAGGCCGTTTCATTTAACAGATGGAGATTCTGGAGAGAAAGACGCGCCTGTAATCTACCGTGCACTCAAAAGAGGTAAAACGATTCTTTCAGGAGCTTGGAAAGCGCACTGGGAGATGAAGGACGGCCTTTTAACTGCAAAGTTGCCTCAAGATATCGAGCCTATCCCAAGCTTTTTTGCCTGCGGCCTTGGAAGTACTTGGAATAGCGAACGTCCTCTCTCGCTTTATGCCGCCTCTCGCAGATTGCCATTGGCGCGTTGGCCTAATACGGGGCGTCATTCTATAGGAGACGATGAGACGCGGCTTCGAAGGTTTGTGCCGCGCTCGCCTGGTCAGAAGGCTTCTACCAACGGTTGGTTTACTTGCGATATGCCGCGTATGGAACTGTGGGCGAAGGAGCCAGATTTATGGGCGCATGGTTGGTGGGTTTTCGAATGGGCCGACACAATCTCGAAGGTGTTGGAAGTTAAGCCCGATAAACACCGCATGCAAATTAATACCGAGCACGTGGGCTTTGGCGTAAATGATATGGGTGCGTTCTTTGTGCTTAACGCTCGCTGTGAAATGGATGAACCGGGCGAATGGATGCTTGATCGTGCAGCAAGGATGCTTTACGTAAAGCCGATAGCAGACGGCGCTATGCCTGTTGTCGCTCGTTCGGTTGCTGTGCTGACGGCGGATAAAGCACATGATATTGCCTTTGAAGGTTTTGTTTTCGAGTGTGCACGCGGCGGTGGAGTTATTGATCTTATCTCTTGTGAGCGCGTTGATATCCGCGCTTCGGTCGTGCGCCACGCTTCTGGTTGGGGATATCGGACGGCTAAATGCCGCGCCTGCCGCGTTGAAGGTTGCGATTTTTATGACTTGGGCGAAGGAGGGCTCCTAGTCGACGGCGGCGATTATAAAACGATGGAGGCGGGCGGTAATACGGTGGACAATTGCCACATAACTGACTATGGGCGTTATATTTCTTGTTACCGTCCAGGCATCCGTTTGGATGGTGTTGGAAACAGAGCAACGCATAACCTTATCCATCATGGCGAACATCAAGGCATTGCGTTTTTCGGAGATAATCATTATATCGGATACAATGTTTTACACGATCTTTGCAGTGCAACAGATGATGCCGGGGCTATTTATGCCTTTATATGGGAGAAGGATAAACACGAGGGAACGGTGATTGAACATAATCTAGTTAATGAAACAGGTCGCCACCCCGATTGCGGTTGTAATAACGGGATTTACCTAGACAATGTAACTTCTGGTGTTACTGTGCAGTACAACGTTATCAATCGTGCGCGCCATGCTATTACTTCAAATGCCGCGCGCAATCGGTTTATCGGTAATGTATGCATTAACTCGCGCTTGCCATGGACGAGAGGAGACGCCTCAAAACTGCCTGCGAAGGTGCCTTCGGTCGGTTGTGTTATCTCTAACAACATAGCCATAGCTTGCGGACCGCCGCGCTATACGGCAACTAATACCTTCAGCCTGGCACTTGGCGGAAATCTTGAAACCAAGGTAGACCCAGGATTTGTAGATTATTTTGGTTTTGACTGGGATGCCAAGCCTGGTTCTGAGATGGCTAAGATAGTAGGCGATCTTAAAATGCGTCAAGCAGGGTTAAAGGCAGATCGCTGGCGTGTATCTCCAGCCGTGCGTTTAGGGCGTAATGCTACTCGTCCTAGGCAGTTTGAAGGGTCGGGCGAAGGGCCGGAAGTGCGGGTGGATGCAGGCGTCGACGGAGAGTTGCCGGCGGGGATAAAGGAGTTTGCCGTTGATGTCTCGCATGGTGAGTTTGCCGGATGGGGCAAAGGGCGAGTGATATGGACTGTGCCCGGTGGTGTTACCACATATGCTACGACGCAATGGAAAGAGTATTCATTATTCTTTACGCCGCAGTACGACACGACAGGGAATTTTTCATTTATGGGCGGATTGGACAAAGATGTATTTACAGAGTATGAACTCGTCGAGATTATCGGTGCGGAAATTATTTCTGGAGCGCCGAAGGCTACAGTTTGTACAAATGCCCGTCGCCCTTATCGGGTGGGGCTAAGGTTCAAGAAAAATGTTCCTGTTGTAATTGTTTATCGTGCAAGAATTCCAGAGAAGAAATAGGAGGTTAATATGAAGATGTTGTCTTTATTTGTTCTTTCGTTTTTTGCTGCAATAATATGTACGGCAGAAGAGAAAATATGGCAAGGCGGTTCGGTCGAATGGCCTGCTGACGGTTGGACGAACGACGCGTACTGGGTGGGCGGAGCTCCTGGCAACAATGACGTTGCGATGTTTAATGTCGCAATTACTGCGCGCGTTGATGCTGCATCTCTTCCCGCGGCGAAGATGATTTCAGGTAAAGTATCTTCGGATATTTGGTTGGAGCTTGATACGTCATCGCGCGATTTTACGTTTGACAGCATGCTGGGCGGTACGTTGAAAGTAGTTAAAAAGGGTTTAGGTACGCTTACACTTTCTTCTGCGCGTAAAGAAGGGCAGATTTACGGGTACTATACTGATTTTTCATGTAAGCAAATGACAATTTTATCTGGCACTCTTAAAACGCCAGTTAACAACACGCCTTATGTCTATCCTGTGCTGGAAATTGCAGAAGGTGCAACGTTCTCTTACGCGACAAGCGCAAATGTCTTGTTAACGTCGCTATCTGGAGCTGGGAATTTGGTAAATATTTCAGGTGCTGCACGCACGTTGCAGATAGGGGTTGCCTTATCGACATATGTAGGTCGGTTCTCGGGCAAAATAGGCTCAGGCTTTAATGTCGTCGTCTTTAACAATCAAAGCCTTACAGGAATAGAAAATGAATTTGATTCGATATATGTAGATTATGGTAGCGGTGAAGCGGCGACATACGGTGTCCTCGGGTTTTCGAGCTTGGGGAATGCAGGGGCAGCTTCTTCTGTTGGGATTGGATCAAGCATTGATACGCGTCGCGCAGGTCGTCTACTTTATCTTGGTGAAGGAGAAGTTGCAACAAAGTCGATATACATAAGAACTGAAAACGATACGCCTGCAGTAATCGATGGTGGCGCTGAGGGTGGTCTTGTGTTGAACGGCGCTATCGAAGCGTACTCAAGTGTCGCTGCGAATAATAAAATGGGAGAGCTTGTTTTAGATGGTTCGAACAAGACGGCGTGCGTCATAAATGGAGGTTATACACTTGATCGGACTGCTGCCGACTCAACGCCAGTAACGTTGTACACTGCGAAAAAGGGAACGGGAACATGGCGATTTGCAGACGTCATGGATCGTCGGTATTCTGGTGGTGTCGGTGTTTTTGAAGGAACGCTGCAATTTGAATCAATTGCAGAAGCTGGTGTGAACTGTTCTTTAGGTTTGGCTACGAATCTAAGTTATTTCGGCGATTATAATTTAGACAGAAAAGCGCCTTATGCCTATTTGTTAGGTGATGCCAACTCAAAGAATGCTGTATTTGAATTTGTAGGAGCAAAAAAGAATTCATGTTCAACTCGCCCGATGGCGTTGGGCGGAAACGCGACGATAAGGGCCAACGGCAAACAGGGCGCCTCGATTTCCTTCTCGGGAGTTTCGGCACTTGCGGATGGCCCTAAAATAAAGACACTGACGATTGATGGAACTAATGCTGATAATAATGTCATAGCTGATATCTCAAACGGAGATGGGACGCTGTCGCTCGTTAAAGATGGGCCGGGTGTTTGGACGCTTGCTGGTAATCAAACTTTTAGTGGTACTCTTAATGTGAAATCGGGTACGCTTAAGGTTGAGAAAGGTGTTTTCCCGACATGGTTCAGGCTTACGATTCGTTGCGTCAGTGATGTAACGAAAGCAAGATTATTACTGCGCGAGTTCGCATTTTACGATGAGGACGGTTATTGTGTGTCTGAAAATCTTGCCTTTAAACCGGGTAATGTCGAATTAATTGGCGGATCGACTTATACATCGGCTCATAAACCGGCAGAGCTTAAACCGGGCGAGTTTACCATAGGAGATACGTCGGCGACCCGTTATCTCATGCAACCGTCATATGGGCTTGGAGAATTGTTCGATGGCACTTCCGATCCTATGTGGATCTCCCGGACGAACAATAAGGTTCCCGACGGAAAGGATTCCTTGACGTATTTCGTTCTGGTGATGCGCGTCGATTCGCCAAAACCCGTTACGGCGTTCGATTTGGCGCAGTTCTATGGTGATGCTTATCCGACATCGATACAGATAGATGCTTCTGTTGACGGTGTTAACTGGACGGAAGGTGTTTATGCCGCAAGCAATACGTTTGAATCGCGCGGAGATGGATGGTGTTCAGATAAAAAGCCGATTTCAGCCCCTCAGCCACGCCTCCTTTCTGCAGGATCTACAATTCCCATGGGCGTTACTATTGGAAATTCTTCCGTTCTCGAAAATGTTGAGTCGGTAACAGTTTCGCCAGGAGCAGTGCTTGAGCGCGTAGGTTGTTATTCGCCAGTTGTTTCGAAACTTATCGTAGATGGAATGCAAGGCTTTGGAACTATTAGCGGTTTTGCGCTTGCTCCGAATGTGACTATAGATATTGTTAACGGCTTTGAAGGCGGAAGAGATCTTCCTGTCGGTTTTGCCGGTCTTTCAGGGTTTGATGAGGCATCGTGGTCGTTTACGGTCAACGGAGTGCCGCGGCCGGATTTAAAGTTCCGCCTTACGAAAAATTCACTAAAGATTCGTGACTCAAACGGACTTATGATTCTTATAAAGTAAGTTAAGGACACTGAGGAATTTCTTTTATGTTGTCTCTTGCAGGATTTCTAATAATAGGCTCCGCGTTTACGGCTTCACCCCAGATTGCGCCTAGCATAAATGCCGAGGTGAAATGCGATAACTGCCGCGGATGGTCGCTTGATGTTGCCGCACAAGAAGTAGCTTGCGGCATCCGTGAGCTGGTTTTGAACGGCGTTTCCCCGACGAATGCTACATTGCCGCGCATTGAGATCGCGTTCCGGATTCCGCAGGTTGACGTAAGTTCCGTCTGGAAATCTTCGGGCGTTGCCGGCATACCGATGGATTGGTCGCCGCCGTGCGAACGGGCTTCGGTCTCCCAGGGCCAGCCGCTGTATGCGCTTCTAAACGCCAAGGGAATTAACCGCATTACGCTTTCATCTTGTGAGGCATTACGGGAAACGCATTTTTTCGCTAGCTACGACGAAGCTAGGTGTGAAGCGAAGTGGCGGTTTGTTCTT
>JAGBXE010000104.1 GCA_017629455.1 Kiritimatiellia bacterium | reverse complement strand
GCAAAGGCGTTATCTGCTGCTTAGGTTCCGTTACTGGCTTTGAAGGCGACGGCAACGGAGCAATGTACGGAACAGCAAAATCAGGGCTTTTCAATTTCGTTAAAGGCCTTGCGCAAGCAGGCGCTCCGCATGGCGTGCGCGCTTTCTGCGTAACGCCAGGGCCAGTAATGACGCGCCCTGGCATGGCTAACATGAAGACGCTGCAAGGCCGCGCCGCCGAGACGGAAGAACTCGTTGATTTTATTCTTTTTCTGTCGTCCTCATCGTGCCGGTCAATTACCGGCTCTAACCATGTGATGGATTGCGGGCGGCTTTCCATGCAACCGCAGTAAATTGAGGAGCGCGCGACTATGCTTATAGCAGGATTGATGCTTCTTTTAGCTGCGGTGCCGAGCGCGGCACAAATGCGCGGGCCGTTCCCCATTATGTCCACTGCGTATTTTGCGGACGGTTCGATAGATTGTGAATCGCTGAAAAAAGAAGCGCAGTACGTAGCAAACTCTGGATGCCCTGGCTGTATTTGGGGGCAGTCAAACGATGCCGTCGACCTTCTAACACGCGAAGAAAAACGTGCGTGCTTCGAAGCGTGTGCCGAAGCGCTCGAAGGCTTCGACATTACCCTTGCGCTTGGAGCAAACGGAACGAACACAATTGAAATGCTCGAAATCGCCGCAGATATCGAACGCACAGCTGCTCGCCATCCTCGCACGAGAATCGCCATGGTTTCACGTCCGCCCGATGATGTACGTAGCGAAGCTGAAATTGAATCGGCGTGGGATGCACTCGCTTATGTTGCAAAAAGGCCCGTTATTTTTCAGACTTTCGGCACCCCCGACACCCCGACTCCGTCAGTAGAATTGTTAGTGCGTCTAGCTAAGCGCCATCCTGAGATATATGGATATATCAAAGAAGAAGCGGCCGGATACGGAGCGGTAGAGCGAATGTATGAAGAGAACAAACATCGCCCAGCGCTCAAGACGCTGATGGCCGGGTGGGGCGGCTGGCAAATGCTTATGCAGATGCGCCATTGCGGATGCGAGGGGCTTGTTACTGAGCGATGCGCTTACGCCCCGATTCTCGGAGCTCTCTGGCGCGATTTTGAACGCGGGGAGCGTGGGGTTAAACTTGCAGAATCCTTCGCCATGTTTCGGCTTCTTGCAGACCAGCGAAACTTCCCTGAAGGCTTGCGTGGTTATCATCTGTATTTCCTAGAAAAGGCAGGGGTATTTAAAAACAGAATCTCGCGCCAGTACAAAAAAGCCGTTGTCAAAGATGCGGGCAGCTTCGGCGTTGGGCGCGAGTGGAAAATTGTCGATGTGAAGTTAACGGATCTACAGAAGAAAGAACTTGACTGTCTTTATAAAGACATGACGGACTTTGTTAAAAATAGAAACACACAGCACGCTTTTGAGAAACGAAAGGAGTAATCCAGATGAACAACTGCAAGAGAATGTTTTGTGAGATATTTACGCTTTGTGTGTTTGCCGCGGCGGCGTTCTTTGCGTTATCTGCCCAAGCAGCCGATATCTACTGGATCGGCGGCACCGGCAGCAAAATATGGAATGACGAAAATAACTGGGATTTAAAGCGGAAACCGACGTGGGGCGATACCGTTTACATCACAAACTCGGTTTCTTTAACGTTCGACGCACATCCTGGGACGGATGCGATCCGGGTGTCTGGCGGTAATGTGACAATCAACACCGGGACTAATCGTTTCTACACTGGCAATGCAATATCCTCGACGTTTGATATTTTCGTAGAATCCGGAAGGACTTTGACATGGAGTGGCACGTATCTCATCTCCGGAAGCGCGGCAAAGACGTTCGTGAAAACCGGCGGCGGAACGTTTGCAATATCGGTTGCAATCGGTCATTGGAGCACAACGGGCAATATGTTCAAATCGATTGAAGTAAAGGAAGGGATGCTTGATTATAGAGCGCATAATAATCTTATAACGCACTCCGAGAAGTGTCTTAAGATTGGAAAGAACGCTACGTTTAAATCGAATCGATCAGATAAAACTCAGACAATCAATAAAGAAATGACGGTAGACATCGCCGAGGGAGGGACGCTCGATCTCAACAACAGCAACGCTTGGACCTTACGCGGATTGACCGGCGGAGGTCAAATTGTGAACAACGCGAACGGCTTGACTATCAGAGGCGAGGGTATAGCCGCGAAGAGCGACGGGCTTTTTTCGGGATCTCTTTCCGGGACGGTGAATGTTGCCCCAACGAACGGTTATGCGTTTATTGTAGGCGGAGCGGATACTCTTGCAAATTGTACATTAAATGTCACTTGGCCCGCTTCGTTGAAGATTCCTCTAAAGTTCGCCGCCGGTATCGGAACCTTTACGGTCAAT
>JAGBXE010000103.1 GCA_017629455.1 Kiritimatiellia bacterium | reverse complement strand
GGCACCAACCGAGGTTGCATATATATTGTTCTTCCCGTTTGTAAAATTGCCCTCTTTAAGCATCCAGCCCTCACCGTCTATTTTCCACTTGGCATCCTCTGCCCATTTATTGGGGGTCACCGGCAAGGAAAATTCCAAACCTGTATTGTAAGGTCCGAAGAACATTGTTTCAGCGACAGGAGCGTCTTCATCCGATTCTGTCGCATCCGACACCTCAAAGCAGCCGCAAAGCCCTTTAACCGAAAGCGGTCCGATTGAAACCACATCGAAATTTTCGGTCGTCTCACCACATGGAGCTTTCGCCTTCGCCTGCACATTTTCATGGGCGGACATACCCAATACCACTGCATTTGCAGGCGTTTGCAGAACTACGGAAGCAACTTCATTCGGCAAAAGAGCTACAATGGCCTGATCGCAACTTTTTATATCGAAGATATGAGGCGGATGATTGGTGGAAATGCAGCAAAGCCGGGGCAAGACTCTTTCCGTCATTTCAACCTTATCCTCAAACACCGCCTGCGCCGTAAGTAATATCGGCGCAGGAGCATCACAAACAGTAGGCGAAACGCTTACAGTAAAAGTGCAGCTTGCGCGGCACTCCCCTTTAGCGCGAGGGATCTCGACAACGTTACCCGATCCGGACACTTCAGCGGATGACTTAGATGCATTCCATGCCACATTGGCCTTAAGTTCATTTTCTTCAGGCGGAAGTACTTTTGGCTCCATGCAATTTTCACCTCCGGAATATGTCTCCGTAAGATTAATATACTCTTTGCCATCAGTAACGCCATAAAGTTTAAATACGAAATTTGTGCAGTTAGCCTCGGCCTCAATCCCTCCGGCCGAAGGACCTTCTACCTTGTCACAGCTCTTTTCCACCGAAATCTGGTCGCACTTAGGATCTTCCGGCTCAGGGTTACATGCCGCGAATGCAAAAAACGCAGCAAAAATAGTCTTAAGGAATATAAAGTATCTCTTCATTTCCCCGCCTCTATTTTATTGACCGCATCCTTAATCGCATATTCTTCCGCTTTCGTATGCGCAGGCAGAAGAGAACGTAAGAACGACAATGATGAAGCGTCACCCAGATCGCGAATTGCGGATATTGCGACACAACGCACAAACTGACTGTCAGAATTCCGCGCCCAATAATATGCCGGCTCAAGCATGGCCGCAAATTTTCGTTCTGCTCCAACGCGCATGGCCGTAATAATATTCTCTTTGGCGGAGGAGGCGTCTGAAGCGATGGATAGAGCCATCGAACAAACCTCTTGCTTTGTCGGGGAAGACAACGCTTCCGAGAGCCTGCAAAAACCGAGAAGCGCCGTCCCGGCAAGAACGGTTGAGCGCTCGGACAAGGCATTGGCAAGAACTGAGTGCAACATCGCCCGCTCCGGTGAATTAACATCGAGACGCATCATACATTCCGGCACAAACTGCAAACAGTGATTGCGCCACTGCTCATCGCGCATTCTATCAGATACTACTGCGGCTAAAAACGAAGGCAGTGCCGAATCCGGCGCTGAGGCGCGCAGAAGCTCATTTAGCCTCTCGTTCCCGGCTGCAAGTTCTGCATCTGTCATCTTTTCAACTTCAGTCGTTTTGGAAGAGCCGACTTTATCGGCCTTCTTCGATTGCGGCTTTGCAAATGATCGGAAAACCGTTTTTTCAGGCGCAGTTTGCGCAATGTCATTGTAGGTTTTGGGCCAAAGCATCCACCCCAGGAACGCAAATACAAGTGCGAGCGCCATCTTTGCAGGGATTACATTTTTTGACGACCACTTTGCCATCTGGAATGCATCGGTAGTTTTTGAGGCGAGAACAAAAACCACAACCAGCGGAAGAATAAAGGATGCATTATACAAAACCAGCAATGCGAACGCCCGCGAAAAATCCCCCTCCTTGGCGAGAAGCGTGAGAACAGGAAAGTAAACCTGACCCGTACATAAGGAATCTAAAACTGTAACCAGAAATGCACATCCAAATCCCGTAAGCACAACCGCAGGTCCGCTCCAGCTCGACATCGCGATTCTGCGAATAAGATTCTTGATTCCTTCCGGCAGTTTCAGCGTAACAACCGAAAATACAGGCACACGATAAAATCGGATTGCATCGCGTACGCTCAATCCCGCCAAGACAAACAAGGCCAAGGAAAGGACAACCATAACGATATCATGCGCCATGCGCAGAGCCTGCAATGCTTTCAGCGCCTGCATAAGACCAAGTCCTATCAGCATATAAGCGATGAAACTTCCAATGCAAAATGCGATTCCTCCAAGAATGCGCATACGCCGCTTTCTACCGCCGATTGCGAGAATGCCGGCAAGCGAAATCATAATGGCAAAAGAGCAAGGATTGAAGCCGTCC
>JAGBXE010000102.1 GCA_017629455.1 Kiritimatiellia bacterium | reverse complement strand
TACACGACGCTTCAGGGCTACCTCAAGAACTATGATGGCTCCGGCACTGATCCTGTTGAGTGCGGCAAGGCTGGTGGCAAGTATACGTCCACACCTTTCGGCAACAAGGCTTGGATTATGATTCGTAAGAGCGGTGCTGCTCAGACGATCAAGGCTAAGTACTCGAAGCTCAACGTTATCTTCAACCGTCAGAGCTTTGACAACTCGGCTCTCGAGAGCGATCTTTCGTTCCTCCAGCTCTAAGTTGTGGTAGCAAGGGTCGCAATTGACCTTGCGCTCGGCCGGCTTTTTGATTATGCCGTGCCAGAGGCGCTAGAAAAGAAGTTGGCCGTCGGCCAACTTCTTTCTGTTCCTTTTGGTCACCGTGAGGCGCGCGCGTTTCTTATTGAAATTCTAGATGACGAAAGTTCTGGAAAGAGTGGTGATGGTTCTCATTCTAGTAAAGGTAGTTTCAAGCTAAAGAACGTTACTGCGATACTTGATGAGACGCCTTTTTTCTCGCCATCGCTACTAACGGTAGTAAGGAAGGTAGCCTCTTATACTGCCTCTCCGATTGAAAAGGTTTTGCGTGCGGCAGTTCCCGCGGCAGTTTTAAAAAAAGGCGCGCGCGCGAAGGAGCTCTTTTTTGTTGAGCCTGTTTGTATTAAAGAAACCAAAAGTCTTACCGCCCGGCAGAAATGGATCGTTGAAAATATAGCGCGCCTTGGTGGAGGGTGGTTAGCATCAATTTGCCGCGAATTATCTACTACTCCTTCAACTCTGAAATCTCTTGCTGCACGCGGCTTTATTAAAATTGAGCAAAAGGCCAAGCGCCGAGATCCGCTAGCAGGAAGACGGATAATTAAATCATCGCCGCTTAGGCTCAATGAGGAGCAATCTCAGGCTTTAGCTGCAATTCCTGTCTCTACAGAAAATCGCGGCACAGTTCTTCTCTTTGGAGTAACAGGGTCAGGGAAAACAGAGGTTTACCTTCAGGCGATTGCACGCGAGCTTTCAGCAGGGCGCGGCGCAGTCGTTTTAGTTCCCGAAATTTCGCTTACGCCGCAGACGGTTCAGCGATTTGCTTCGCGCTTTGGCAGTGTGGTTGCAGTGCTCCATTCGGCGCTTTCCGATGGTGAGCGTTACGATGAATGGCATCGCATACGTTCTGGTGAGGCTCGCGTTGTTGTAGGGCCTCGTTCGGCAGTATGGGCTCCTGTTCGCAATCTTGGCCTTATTGTTGTTGATGAAGAACATGAAACCTCGTATAAGCAAGATGAATCTCCGCGCTACAATGCGCGCGACGTAGCCGTTTTAAGGGGTGCAATAGAAGGCGCGTCGGTAGTTCTTGGCAGCGCTACGCCATCCTTAGAATCGTGGATGAACGTTAAGCGTGGGAAGTATTCGTTTGCGCAAATGAAAAATCGCGCAGGCGCTGGAACGCTGCCATTTGTAAGGCTTGTCGATATGCACCCATCTACTACAGAAGCGTCGAAAGGGGCGATATTTTCGCCCGAACTTCTCGATGCGATGCGCACAAGGTTGGATAATGGAGAGCAGACGATACTTTTCCTTAATCGGCGCGGCTATGCTAGGTCTGTAGTGTGTGATTCGTGTGGTATTTCTGTTGACTGCCCTAAATGTTCAGTTCCATATACGTATCATCGTGCTGACTCGTGTTTACGATGCCATGTTTGCGGCGGGTGGGTGCCAGTACCTAAGGTTTGCCCAGAATGCGCATCTACTTCGCTTTCGTTTGTTGGGGTTGGTACACAGCGCGTTCAAGTGGCGCTTACCAAATGCTTTCCGCATGCAAGAGTTTTGCGCATGGATGCCGATTCTACTTCTCGCCGCGATTCTCACGAAGATATTTTAGGTAAGTTTAGACGCGGCGAGGCAGATATCCTTATCGGCACGCAAATGATTGCCAAAGGGCTTGATTTCCCCAAGGTCACGCTCGTAGGTGTTATTAATGCTGATAGCTCGCTTGCAATGGCAGGCTCCGACTTTAGGGCGGCAGAGCGCACTTATCAGCTTATCTCGCAGGTAGCAGGTAGAGCCGGCCGAGCAGAGTTACCAGGAGAAGTTTTTGTTCAGAGTAGAGATGCAACTGTGCCAGTTCTGGGCTATGCTGCTCGCGGCGATTACGTTGGGTTTGCCGCGGATGAGCTTAAGGTTCGTAAAGAGTGTTGTTTGCCGCCATTTTGCCATCTTGCAGCAATAAATTTTTCATCGCGTGATTCGAAGCTTGTTGCGTCGTGGGCGGAAATGTACGCAAAGTCATTAGTAAATTACTCGTCAGTTCATAAAGAGTTGCTAGTAGGCGAAGCGATGCCGTCGCCGCTTGAAAAGGCTGATGGCAGATACCGCTGGCAAGTAGTGCTTCGTGCGCCGTCGACAAGCCTTATAATAGCTGCGTGGCGGTGGATTGTTGGCGAGCGTCCTTGGCCAAATGAGCTTCGCGCATCAATAGACATTGACGCTTTCAATTTGGTATAATCGCCAAGGTTTTTGCTTAAGACATGGAGCTTTGCTCCTTTATTTAAGATTTAAATTTCGTTAACAACCTTCTTTAATTGTTTTATGCTATTACTTGCGGCATCGCTATTTTTTACCGCCCCTGCGCCGCTTGAAATGCCGCGTGCAGAGGCGTACCTCGTTTCTGCCGACGGTAAGAAATATTTAGAAGATAGGTTCTGGAAGAGTGATTTGTGGACATCTCAGACGGTCGTGGGGCGTTGGCTGGATGATGATGGCAGGGTTTTTACGCTTTCTCGATTGGAATTTCAGCCGCCAGCCGTTTCGCACGATAGCACATTAACGCGTGTTGCATATGCAGAAGAATCGGTCGTGTTTGATAAGAAAAAATTAAGGAAGGGCACTCAGGCGATAGCGTTTCGTGATGCGTTATCTCGTCTTTCGCCTATAGAGCCTACGCTTAAGGGTGAGCCACCTAGGCATTTGCCGCGAGGGTATGAAGAAGTTGATTATTGGCACGGGACTAATAAGAATGCAATTGTGTGTACCTTTCTTCCTGAAGGCAAGTCGGTGTGGCGTTTAGCAGTGTGGGAGCTTTTGCCGGGAGATGATTTTGATGAATCATTAAAGTTGTTTGAGGACGAGTTTTTAAGAGAAGACTATTTAAAGTTTGCTTCTTTAGGGCATGACAACGAGCCTAGCAGAAAAGAGCGTAAGAAAAAAGAAAAGCTTCGCGAGCATCCCGAACGCAAGGCGCTACGTTCCGACGCTAGGCATAGTGTGAACGCTTATGATACGTGGCGTTCAACCGACAGCGAAGAGTTTATAATCCTTGATAATATTCCGGATGGAGGGTCGTTCGTTCGGTCGTTAACGAATGAATTGCCGATTATGCGCCGTAAATACGCTAAGGCGCTACCTTCGCCAATCGATGGCTCAAATGTTCTTTCTGTTGCAAGGGTATTTTCAAGTCGCTCAGAATATTTAGATTTGCTCTCTCTTGACGGGCTTACGAATATGATGTGGACGGCAGCGTACTGGAGCCCCAGCCGGCGAGAAATCGTAGCTTATTTACCAAATGGCGAAAGTGAAAGTTTGCTCAGAACGTTTAGGCACGAGGCGTTTCATCAGTATATTTCTTATGCGATGGCGATGATTCCCGTTTCGCCCTGGCTTAACGAAGGTTATGCTCAATATTTTGAAGATGAAGAATCGCTTGATTGGGAACTTCCATTAGTGCCAAGCGAAGAGGAAATAAAGCGTCTTTCGGCGCTTTTGCCGCGCCTTTTTGAATTAGATTATCGTTCGTTCTACGATGGTACTGATGAGGAACGGGGCCTTAAATACCGCCTAGCGTGGTCGGTTGCAGTTTTTATTGAAAAGGGGATGCGTGAAATTCGGCATGATCCCTTTAAGAATTTTAAATCGCAATATGTGGCGGCGCTCATTGAAACGCGCGATATGCTTAGAGCGACATCCGCGGCGTTTGGCAATAAAGACCGCGTTGAGCTGTTTGTGCGCGAGTGGCAAAAGTTTTGGTGTGAGCAATGACTTATGTCGGCAGGTTAGCGCCCAGTCCCACGGGCGCACTTCATCTGGGCAACGTTAGAACTTTTGCCATAGCCTGGCTAAGGGCGCGTTCGCAAGGCGGGCGTGTTATAATGCGTATGGAGGATTTAGATCATCCGCGCGATAAACCTGGCGCCGCCGCCGATGCACTTTACGATTTGCGGTGGCTAGGGTTTGATTGGGATGATGAATTTGTTCAGTCTGAGCGTCGTCAAATCTACCGCGAAGCGCTTTCGCATTTGATTGCGTCCGGGAAGGTTTATCCTTGTGTTTGCTCGCGCCGCGATGTGGAATCTGCTCAATCAGCGCCGCACGATGGTGATCAGTTGTTTTATCCGGGAACTTGCCGCGGCAAGTTTTCGACTTGGGATGAAGCCCAGAAGTTTTTGCAATCAAAAGGCTTTTCTAATAGAATGCCTTGCTGGCGATTTAAGACGGATTCCTGTTTAGATGTTTCCTTTGACGATGTTTTTGCAGGTAAGGTTACAGTTGGCGTTTCTTCAAGTCTTGGCGATTTTCCTTTGGCACGCGACATTGATGGTGCAGGCTACACGCTTGCTTGTACGGTTGATGATCTTTTGATGGGCGTTACAGAAGTTGTCCGCGGCGATGATTTGATCCCCGCAACTCCTGCGCAAATTCTAATCGGCCGCGCTCTTTCTGATTGGGCGCCTTGTAGTTCGGCTCGTACACCATTGTTTTGTCATGTTCCGTTAGTTGTAGGTCCTGATGGACGAAGGCTGGCAAAAAGGCATGGAGATACACGAATTGCGGCATATCGTGCCGCTGGCTGGACGCCAGAAAGGATAATTGGGCTTATTGCAGCTTCTTGTGGTTGGGCTCAAAAGGGTGAGTATATCGATCTAAAGTCGCTTATAAGCCGTTTTGATATTTCTACGATTGCTCATAAGCCGTATGTGTTTAAAGGTGACGAGGTTATAAAAGCGGTTTAAAGAACCGAGGCATTGTAAGGCGCGAAGATATGAAACCTGAAACTATTCCAATGACAATGGCTATTCGTGCGTTGAAGGCTGCGAAGGCCGAGTATGAACTTTTTACGTACGACTATACGGAGCATGGCGGCACAATACAATGTGCAACTTGTCTTGGTGTCGATCATCATGCCGTTATTAAGACTATTATTCTCGAGGATGAGGCGAGAAAACCGTTTGTTTGCCTGATGCATGGTGATTGTGAAATTTCTGTAAAGAATCTTGCGCGCACTCGCGGAGTAAAGACTGTTACACCTTGTTCGCCTGAAACTGCCGATCGTCATTCTGGGTATCATGTCGGCGGCACATCGCCGTTCGGGACTAGAAAGAGAATGAAGGTTTACATAGAGTCGACAATATTTGATTTGCCGCGCATTTACATAAATGCCGGCCATCGCGGCATTTGTGCCGCAATGGAACCTAAAGTACTAGAGAAGGTTCTAGGCGATACTGAACGCGTAAGTGTCTGCAAGGCGTAAATTTCATATTTTATAATAAATTCGGACGCTTTTATTTCTCATCGTATTGACAGCGAGAAGTGCGATTTGGTAAACTGATGCAACTTTTAAGTTGCCATCTTGATTAGGTTTACAAAAGGTTGCACATATGAAGCGGACGATTAATAAAACCATCTCGGATTTTCTTCAGGCTATTAATGCTGAAATGGCCGAGAAGGATATTACACAAACTGCACTTTCGCGCAGGCTCGGCGTTTCTCGCCAATATGTGACTAAGGTTCTTTCTGGTGATGTAAATATATCTTTCGAGACGGCTTCCCGCTTCGCTTCGGCTTTAGATATGGAGTTTGGGCCTGAGCTTTCGCAACAAGGCCAGCAAGTTCTTGATAGGCGCCGTTCCCATGCTAGGCACGAAGTTGCTATTTTGATGGCGGCAGGGCTTGGTTCGCGCATGAAACCGCTTACTGACAAAGTTGCTAAACCATTAGTAACAGTTTTAGGTCGTCCGCTTATAGAAACTGTTATTGCAGCTTTATGTAAACGCGGCGTTGATGATATTTACGTAGTTGTCGGGTATAAAAAGGAGCAGTTCAAACCCCTTCAAAAGAAGTACCCGAATATTCATCTTATAGAAAACCGCCTTTATCGCACCAAAAATAATATTGGCTCTATAGCTGCTGCCGCCGCGCAGATGGCAAGTGCCGATTGCTTTGTCTGCGAAGCTGATTTATTTGTGCCTTCTGAATATTTGCTTTGTAGGCAGCTTGAACATTCTGGATATTTTGGCAAGTTCTTGCCAGGGCATAGTGATGATTGGGTTTTTGATACGTCGGCTGGGCGCATTACGCGGGTAGGCAAGGGTGGCGACGACTGCTTTAATATGGTTGGTATATCGTATTTTAAGCAGCCTGATGCGGCGAAGATTGCCCTTGCAGTCCTAGATGCTTTTCAAAAACCGGAAAACGGATCTCTCTTTTGGGATGATATTGTCGATAGACTTATTAAAGATGGGTTAAACCTTACTGTTCATGAGGTGCACCCTGGCGAAATCGTAGAATGCGATACGGTAGAAGACCTTAAAAATCTTGAAGCCAGCTTGAAACTCTAGTGTTCGATTTTCATAGTTTTAACGAGGTTTCTTTATGAGTCAGGAAAAGGCTTTTTTCGGTTATGCGCCCACTGAGTTTGCCAAGTTTCGTAAGAACGCCTGGCT
>JAGBXE010000101.1 GCA_017629455.1 Kiritimatiellia bacterium | reverse complement strand
TATTCCGTTCGGTGCCACCTTCAATGTTGCCGCTAGTGTACACAGGTGGTACAACGCCTGAAGCAAGTGCTTTTTTAGCGCCGCTGATAAGAATTGAGTTTAAGATAAAAAGCGAAGCATACGTTGAAAGGCCTCCCATTTTTGCTTCGCCGACTGCAATTGATGCATCTCCATACGGAACTTTGCAGTCTATGGCTATATTTGCTTCATCAAGTAGAATGCCGCCGTGTGATTTATATGAAGAAGAAGAAATTGCGATAGTTTTTACATTGGAAGCTAAGGCAGTACGAAGCATCTCTACGGGAGCAGCATTTTTGCCGCTTGCGGAAATAATAACGAGTATATCTTTTGACGGGTCAATACAGGCGCGTCTGAAAGCTTCGGCGGCAATCCCGGGCATTTTTTCCATTCTACTTGATTTTGCTCCTCCATCATGAAGCATAAGATCTTCATCAAGAAGGGGCGATACTGAGGCGAGCCCTCCTGCTCTGTAAAATGCATCTAGTGCTGGCAAGTGAGAATGCCCACATCCAAAGACGTGGATTAAGCCATCGTTAGCAATAGTGTTAAAGACGGCATCGGAGGCTTTCTCCATAGCCAAAGATTCTTCTTTCTCGATTCTAGTAAGAATCTCAGTAATATTTTGGAGGTATTCTTTCATTTTAAAATTGAGCTCCTATTACGGGAATATTACCTTAAAGTCTGCGGATTCTTCGCAAGCAACTTTTCCTTTTAAGCGTTTAAATTTAAGGATTGCGCTATTGAGCGGCAGCGTGATTTCAGCATCTGGGAGTGTGCCGTTTGTATGGCGCATCACTATGGTGCGCTTGTCGAAATCAATCTTATCTAGCCCCATAATGCTGCGAACGATAAGGTAGGCAGAATATCCTGCGAAGCCGTGGCACAAACTGGATGCGTCGTTTTCCGTCTCCCAGAGAGTAAGGGTTTTAGATGCTTGGCTTGCGAAGAGCGCTTTTATTTCATTGAGTGTTCGTTCGTCTTCGCCATTCCTAGAGAGTACATCAAGGCGTACTGTATTGCCAAGGAATGTGCCTGCAGCGGGCATTTCGGGGTATAGCTCATTTCTTCTGCCGCAAGGGCCCAAGTCCTCAATGACGCGTTTAAAAAATGCGCCGTCGCGCTCCTTTGATGCAACACCAGTGAAAAGAGCATAGAATTGGGCAGTTTCTGTCGCGTCTGGTCTTACTGAAAGAGCACCATTTTCTCTAACAGCATGATCACGGAAGAAACGCCCATTGAATGATTGTTTGCGGATGTTCTCGATAAGGTAGTTGGCTTTCTTTTCGCGAGCATCATCTTTATAGAGCTTGGCGGCAGACTTAAGGGCGGATGCGTAAATCATGTTCGCAGGATACGATACGCCGTCTGCAAATTGCTGCGCCGCGGACCATTCGATAAATGCCCAACTTGGAAGCGGCTCGATTAGACCGTCTTCGTTTTCGTTCTTGGCAAGATATTCAAACCATTCGTCAACTCGTTTTTTGAGAGAGTCTGCTAGATATCTATTGCCTGACCTTGTTGTAAATTCCTCTAACTGCATCACGAAAAAGTTGCCCCAGTTTATTATAAAACGCCCCTTGGTTGATGCAGGGTAGCACATTGGGATTACGCCTTTAGGAAGCGGATCGAAATCGGCTGGCAAGAGAAAGTTTTCAAGGAAGTGCACATCGTATGAGAGATCGCCCGAAAGAATTTCGTTTGCGCGGGATAGGAAGAAGCTATCTCCGTTCCACCCTGCACGCTCGCGGCTTGGACAGTCGGTGTAGGCATCGACGGCATTTTGTGCAAATGTTGCAGCAGCTGCCGCGAATATGGTGTCAAGTACCGGGTCTTCAGACTTCATATGCGCTATTTTGGTTGCTGGGTTTTCGACTAGCCGCACATAAGGCTTTGTCGCAACCTCGAATGAATCTTTAAGGGCTGAATTAAATTGGATTGCTCTAAGAGAATACGGCTCTATTGATTCAAATTCGTATATGCCCGGCTCTTCAAAGTGCAGAATGATTCGGGCGTTCGTCTGTATCGTTTTGGCTTTCGTCTTTTTGTTTATCCATATGCTGCGCTCAGGATCGACAGTTCCGTTTTTGGGCCATTCGGTAAAGGCGGCTTCAACCGTGCATTTGCTGTGGGCGCGGATAGCAAAGCCGATATGTCCGGTAAGTAAGCGGCCGCAATCGTAGTAAACGCCTTTTGCGTTTTTAAGCGGCTTAAAGTTGTTGGCAATCGGGAAATCAAGTTCAGGAACTGTGCGGGTAATGTATTTTACCTGTTCGGCCGCTACTAATTTGTCGCCCGTATTCAGGCCTTTTTTGCGCCAGTTAAACGAATCTTTCTGCAGGCTGTATTCTTCTATCCAAGTACGCTGAAAAGAAAAGAAAGGAACTTTGGCGATGCGGCTTTTGAGGAGTTTCCCGGTAACGCCGCCTTTGCCGCAAGGAGATGTCCAAATGACACATTTATTGTCGACTTCTACTTGGAATGCGGCTTGCGGTGGGTGAGGAAAGTTGGAAAAGCATCGTTCGTTACAGTACGATGAGACTTCTACAGATATAATATTTTCGCCTTCATGCAGAAACTCGGTGATGTTGCGCTCGTCCACGCGCAGAAAACCTTTTGGCGAGTGTGCTGGCCCAGTAGAGACGAAACGACCGTTGGCGCAGGCTCTATATGAGTTGGCGGCCGTAACTTTTAAAATGGCTTTCTGGCCTTTTGACCAGGTGAATTTTCCAGAAAATCCAGCATATGCGTTTGTTGTGTTGAAGGCGTTTTCAATCCATACGCCCGACATAATGCAGTTTTGAACGGTATTGGCAGCTAGTGTAGAAATGGAAAGCAACCCTAGCGCAAAGAAGCATATTATTTTCCTTAAGTTCATCTATGAATTATAGCAAATTCTCAAGGAGGACTGCCGTTTCGCAATTGTGGTACAATATGCGTATTAGGATGTTGGCGTTATTACCAATTTGTTTGCTGTTATCGGCGTTCTTTTCGAGCGCCGAAACGGTATTGTTTTCTCTCACGGGCGCGCAGCGTGCGCGTATTCGTGCGCGCAATCCGAGGGCCGATCGTAAAATTGGGCGCTGTCTCTCCGATCAGGCTGTATTATTTTCGACGCTTTTGGTCGGTAATACGTTCGTCAATTTTGCTGTTGCGACAATCGGCTACCGCCTTTTATCGCGCTGGTTTCCTTCTGGAGGTTGGTTGGCAGTGCCAATTATGACGGTCTGCCTTCTTGTTTTTGGCGAAATTACCCCAAAGCGTCTAGCCTTGCGTTTTGCGGAGTCGCTAGCTCCTTCCTATGCGCATATTTTACTGTTTTGGCGCGTTATTCTTTCGCCGTTCAATACAGTTTTAAGGTGGTCGTCGCGAGCGTTTGCTCCTGCCCTTAATCGTGAACGCCGTGCTCTTTCGGATGGAGAGCTTATTTCTGTTATGGAATTGGCTGCTGAAAACGGTGATGTATCGAGTGCCGACGCCGAGATGGTGGAAGGCGTCTTGCGCCTTTCGGAACTTTGCGCCAATGATGAGATGACTCCTCGTGTTGATGTTGATATTGATGATAGTGATCTTCCAAGGAGTGAGCGCGACGAGCATATCGCAAAATCCATTCATCGTTATCTTCCAGTTTGTAAGCGCACAGCCGATTCTGTTGAAGGTGTTTTAGATAAGCAAACAGGAAAGATCGAAGATGCGCTTTTCGTTCCTGAAACTGTGACATTGGACGATCTTCTAGTGACATTTGCTAAAAGTCACAAACCCCTGGCTGTCGTTCTCGATGAATTTGGTGGAACGGCCGGGATAATAACGCCTAATGATATTCTTGAAGTAATTGTAGGTCCTCGCGTTTTCGGCGATGCCGCTAGCGAGCCACGCATCGAACGCTGTGGACCAAGGGTGTGGGAGATAGATGCTAACGCTTCGCTCGATGAGATAAACCGCGAGCTCGATATTGCCCTAGAGGCGGAGGATGCCGATAGGCTTTCCGGGTGGGTGCAATTTCATGCTGAGCGCCTGCCTCATGTCGGGCAGCAACTCGATGCCGATGGTTGCAGAGCGACAGTTCTTAAGCGCCGCCGTCGCCGTGTGACGCTAGTGCGCTTAGAAGTGCTCAATCGTTTGCGCACAGATTCTGACGAAGAGATTTTGGCAGACACGGATGAGGCGGTTGAGCGCACCGAGGAGGATAATTCGTGATTATTCTTCTTTTAGTTATTGCAGCATTCATTTCGCTTGCTTGCTCGGCGTTTTGTTCAGGTACGGAAACAGCGTTTTTGTCGGTCGGGCGTGAGCGTGTTCTTCATCTTGCACGCGAGGGAGGGCGCAAAGCGCAAAAGGTGCAACGGGCAATATCCGATATGGGGCGCACAACCATAACGCTACTTATCGGCAACAATATTGCCAATGTAGCGTATTCATCGGCTACGGCCGCTTTGTCGGTTGAGCTTTTTGGACATAACGATACGCTTAAGGCAGTTTGGGGCTTTCTGGCGGCGTTTACAGTTTTGTATGTTGCAGAGTTTTTACCAAAACTTCTTTGCGCAGCGCGCCCCTTGCGTCGCAGCTTGCGCTTGTCAGGTCCTTACGAAGTGATGGCTACCTTGCTTAGGCCGTTTACGGCGATAGCGATGGCGCTTACAAATCTTTTTATAGCTGGCGGCGCAGAGAAGTATCGCCTTACGATGTCGGATTTAATGCGCATCTTGGAAGATCGCAAAGATGGTGTGTGCCTTTCCGATTTCGAATCTGCTCTTATTACGAAAATTATAGTTTTGCGCGCAAAAGGTAAGCCCATTACGCCAGAAGCGCTTATGTCGGCACTTGAGGAGAAGGAATGAAAACACGTCAATTTTGGTATCCGCTGCCAGAGCGGTTGATAGCCCAGCGTCCAGTAGAGCGCCGCGGTACAGAGCGCATGATGGTGCTTCATCGCGATACGTGCGTTTTAGAAGATCGCCATATTTCAGATATTGTCGAATATATTAATCCTGACGATCTTATTGTCGTAAACGACACGAAAGTGTTTCCTGCGCGTATCATCGGCGAATGGGAAGATACGCATGGTGCCGTTGAGATTCTTCTTGTAAATCCTGCTCCCGAAGGCGATGCCGATGCGCCGCCTTCTGTCGCGGACGGGTTGAATGCCAGTGTTTGGAATGTAATTGTCGGCTCGGGCCGCACTTGCAGGAGTGGTCAAGTTGCGGTTTTCGGGCCAAATGGCGAACTTCATGCGACGATGGTAAAGCCTCTTGGCGGCATTGGAATGTGGCGAGTAGAGTTTACGCATAAAGAGCCACTTATGGAGCTTTTAGATCGCTTCGGCCGCACTCCCGTTCCGCCGTACGTCAAGCGCGAGGGAACGCTTGAAGAAGAACGTGCCGATCGTGAACGTTATCAGACAATCTATGCGCGCAACGTAGGGTCTGTCGCAGCCCCTACGGCAGGCTTGCATTTTACGCCCGAGATTTTCGCCGCGCTCGATAAGAAGGGCGTGCGTCGCGTAAGCGTTACGCTTCATGTGGGCCCGGGCACGTTTCGTCCCGTGACGGCAGAAAATATCGAAGACCATAAAATGGACTTTGAAGCTTTTGATGTTCCCGTCGAGACTGCGCAGGCGATAAATGAGTGCAAGGCTCGCGGAGGGCGCGTTTTCTGTGTCGGGTCAACAACGGTGCGCACGCTGGAGACAGTTGCAGCTGCTATGGCGGAGAAAGGCTCTAGTGACGTCGTCAGCGCAGGCTCTGGCGCAAGCGATATCTTTATCTGCCCTCCATACAACTTCCGCGTATGCGATTGTATGTTGACTAATTTCCATTTGCCGCAGTCGACGCTTCTAATGATGGTCTCCGCCTTGGCGGGGCGTGAGCGTATGTTGGCGGCATATGCTATGGCCGTAAGAAAGGGGTATATGTTCTTCTCTTACGGCGATTGCATGCTTATCGTCTGATTTGGTATAATCACTTGAATTTATGGCAATTTTCGTACCAAAGGATAGGCGTTCGCTATTCCGGCAGTTTCTGTCCGGGATGTATGATGCAGTTGTTATAACTGATCCGAACGGGCATATTTTTGAGATCAATCCGCGCACGGTTGAGTACTTTGGGTATGAGCCGGACGAAGTCGTTGATCGTCCTGTTTCCGTTTTCATACCCGGTTTAAAGCAGGATGTCGTCTCTCGTATCCGTAAAGGTCTTGAGGGCGATCGACATGTTGTTGTCGACGCTAACGGCGTTTCGAAAACCGGTGGGAAAATAGCGTGTGAGGTGGCAGTTTCCTGTATTGATTTACTTAATCCTGGCGATCTCATATTTACTATTCGCAACGTTGAGCGCCGCCGCGCATACATGAACTCATTTCGTGATAAGGCAAACGGCTGGGAGATAGCCGCAGAACCGCTTTTCGCCTGTTCGGCGCAAGGGCAAATGCGTGAGTGCAACGAATCATTTAAGAAAGTGTTTGCTACTTCGGATGATATTAGCCAAGTGCGTTATGCCGATATCTTCCCGGGAGAAGCAGCACAGGCTCTTTTCCGCAAGGCCCTTGCAGGGGATAAAGTTTCCTGTTCTATTGCGGGCGTTGGCGTGTTGACGCTTTCGCCCAATGTACATTCTCGTCGCACTATCGGTGTAGTCGGCGCTGTTCAGAAGGAGGTGTAGTCGATGGTTCGTTCACCTCGTCATGCCGCAGGCATGGAGTCGTTGGTTGTCCAAAAGGCCGACCCTAAGATTTTGCAAGATTTTCTGGCTCAGCGTTTTTCGCTCTCGCGTCGTACGGCAAAGGCTGTTGTCGACGGGCGAAATGTCTGGGTCAACCGCTCATGCGTATGGATGGCGCGTGCAGCGCTTAAGACGGGCGATCAGGTGGAACTGCCCTCGCGTGTGGCGCGTGCGGCCGTACGCCAGGGGGGAGTTGCTAAGGCAGCTGCCGCTAGCCAAGCTCAAGGTGAATCACGCCGTCATATCCGCGTACTTTGGCGCGATGAGAATTATCTGATTTGCGATAAGCCTGCAGGTGTCGTTTCGTGTGCCGACCCTAAGAGTGTCGAAACTATACTTCGCAAGCAAGAGGGCATTCCAACTTTAAGCGCAGTTCATCGCTTAGACCGTGATACGACAGGTTGTCTTTTGTTTGCCAGAAACCATGCTTCGCGTGAGGCGGCAGTTTCCGTTTTCAAAACGCGCGGCACAGTAAAGATATACCACGCAATCGTTGCCGGTCGATTTCCTTTTGCGCATGAAAAAATTGACGCGCCATTTGCCGGTCAGGAGGCGCTTTCGCGTGTAACGCGTGAGGCGGCGTCAGAGGCGGCGTCATTCCTTCGGGTTCGCATTGAAACGGGAAGGACTAATCAGATACGCCGCCATCTTTCTTCGATTCGTTTTCCGATCGTAGGAGATAAGGTGTTCGGCCTTAAGCGTGCGCGCGATCCTCGTTTGATGCAGGTTCCGCGGCAAATGCTTCATGCCTCAACTCTTACTTTAGTTCATCCGCTAAATCCTCATGCGGAAATCTCGGCTCACGCGCCGCTACCGGCAGATTTCCGTTCTGCATTGCGTCTTTTTGGCATGGGTCGATGACAGAAGATGAGAGTTTCGCGCCGGAATGTTCCGGTAGAATACTTATTGTAGATGACGAGCGCAGCATTCGCGAAGGGCTTAAAGCGCTTCTCTCTGCTGAGGGCTTTACCGTTACCATGGCGCGAAACGGCCAGCAGGCGTTAGATTCTTTTGATGAACTTCGCCACGATCTCGTACTTTTAGATGTGATGATGCCTGGAATGAATGGCTTTCAGGTTTGTCAGGCGATACGCGAAATTGACCGAACGGTGCCAGTAGTTTTTCTTACGGCAAAAGATTCCGATGCTGATCAAGTGCGCGGGTTTGGTTTAGGTGCCGATGATTACATCTCAAAGGATGCTCCGGAATCGCTGCTCGTTGTTCGCTTGCGCCGCTTACTTGAAAGGTTTCATGAAATTTCGACCTTATGTACAGGCCGAGCTAATGCCGTTTTGATTGGCGATGTTGTAATTGATCTTCAAACGCTTACGGTAAAGCAACACCGTAGATTAATAGCCCGTCTAACTAAAACGGAAGCCGATATCCTTGTGGTTCTTAATTTGCATCGCGCCGCAGTGGTGAAGGCGGAAGAAATTATAGCTTTTCTTCGCGGTGAAGGCTTTGCCTGCGAAGACACAATGCTTTACGTTCATATATCCAATTTACGGCGCAAACTTGGCGATGCCGGGAAGGATATTGTAAGCGTTCGCGGCGTTGGGTATATGCTCAAATAACTTCTTAATGTATTAGAAGTTATTTCTATTCTCTAGCGCGGCAAAGGTTCGCTCAAGTAATATCTGTTTTAGCTGCGCTTAAGCTGGCATTCAAGAAAGGCAGATTGTAAGAACGCCTGCTAATATGCAGTATGGGCCGAATATCCAAAACCAACGCCCTTTAAGAGATGCTACAAGAAGCTTAAGCGCCAGGTAACCGACTGTGCCAGCTAATGCCGCGCCGAAAATGCAAAGACCCCAAGACGCTTCTTGAACTGCACCAGCTTCGGCACTCGTTTCGCAAGCCTTAAGTATTTCTAGTAATGCTGCGCCAGCAATTGGCGGAGCGGACATCAGAAACGAGAATTCGGCGGCTTTTTCGCCATTGACGCCGGCAGACCTAGCCGCAGCCAACGTCATGCCGGAGCGAGATACGCCTGGTAAAAGAGCTACTGCCTGAGCAATACCCATCCATGCGGCTATGGGAAATGAAACGCCTTTTTCGCGCGCCGGCATTAGCTTTGTGGAAGAAAGCACTAATCCAGTAAAAATAAGTGCGCATCCAACGTACAGAGTAGACATCTCTTCAATTTGGTCTTTGAAAAGAATTCCGATAATTCCTGCTGGTATCGCGCTTATGACGATTTTAGCTACGTACGACCATTCCATCTTTAAGATGATGCGTTTAATTATAGAGAAGTAGAAAATGAAGATGGATAATAACGTACCTACATGCAGGAAGATATCTAGGCGCATTCCAACTTCGCTCATGCCTAGAAGAGATTTCCCAAGTACGAGATGCCCAGAACTGGATATCGGAAGAAACTCTGCTATCCCTTGTAAAACACTTAATATTGTTATTTCAATCATGGGTATGATCCTTAATTAGTATTCAAGTTGACTGCCGCCGATAGTCTCTCTAATGATGGAGTCGCCAGGAATGGCATCGGGAGAGGCGGCATCGATTGCAGTGAAAAGACGCAGCATATTCATAATTTGCGGCAGCTCTCCAAATTTAAGACGCAGGCGTTCAAGAAGGCCGCCAGCAAACGGTTTAAGTACCGCCAGCTCGTAACAGAGGTATGAATCGAATATTGCCTGAGCTTCAGATTTGAAGGGGTCAATCCATTTCTTTTCGCCTTCGAGCACCTTAGGCCAGAGGATGAGCGTTTCGCTTGGATTCATCTTTCTGAACTGGTTGTCGCGGACGAGGCGGCGCAGAAAGCGTGAGTCCGTGGGAGATGGAGTAATTCCGGCAAAGAGATCGAGCGAAGGCTTAGGTTCTACGAATACGCTAAACTTTGCGTTATCGTCGACATCTTTAAGAAGCTTAGGGTTGAGCGCGTGTATACCTTCAAGAACGATCGTGCCGTTCTGCGCAAGTGTTATTGAGTCGCCGCGAAATTCAGGACGGTGATTTATAAAATCAAAGCGTCTATGAGCAATTGTCTTGCCGCTAAGAAGGGCGTTTATATCGCTTGAGAGGGGGCCTGCGTCAACACAGTCGACGTGTTCATAGTCGAGGTTGCCGCTTTCGTCGCGCGGGTTGCGCTCATCGCCGACGAAGTAATCGTCTGTTGAAATATGCATTGCCGTGCGGCCATTGACGCGCAACTGCGTGCATATGCGTTTAGCGGTAGTTGTTTTGCCTGCCGCCGAGCCGCCAGAAACTAGGATAAGCCTTGTTTCAGGGTTTAGGCAAATGGTGTCGGCTATATGCGAAAGCGCCTTTACCTGCCTAGCTTCGGCTACGCGGATGACTTCGCTGATTGTTCCGTCGGCAATGCTTTCGTTTAATTCCTCAATGGTCATCAGCTTTACCCTGCGCCT
>JAGBXE010000100.1 GCA_017629455.1 Kiritimatiellia bacterium | reverse complement strand
CATATTTCTCAGCATCAAAGTGAAGGCGGCCTGTTGTTGCAAGAGAGGAATTAAACTCTTCAATCGGTGTTACAAACTGCGGATCGCCGTAGATTATACCTTCGCCGAGAATCAGGTTCTCTGCTGTTGCCGCAGTAATTGTAGCCGACGATGTGAAGAGCGTATGCCCTGCAATAACTTTGCCGCCGCTAAGGTGAAGATCGGCACCGACAGTTCCTGATGTTCCAAGCTTATTACCGTAAAAGACAGAATTTGAAACTACTGTAAGACCTGAAGAAATCGTTAAACCAGCAGCGGCGGCTGTACCGTCTGAAATATTATATGCAAATGTACAGCTCACAACCTCATTCGTAGAATTGGCGCCGCCCGCTATGGAAAGACCTCCTGAAACAGAGCCAATCCCGTACGAGTTTGAAATATCTTCATTTCCAGTAAATTCGCAACTATGAATTGAAACTGGCTTCGTAA
Source organism: Kiritimatiellia bacterium (assembly GCA_017629455.1). The sequence goes on along the minus strand of JAGBXE010000100.1, from coordinate 6,257 downwards.
CCCCGCTAGAACCTGCCGTTACATAAACGCAGGCACCTCCTTGTATAGAATTATTATTGCCCTTACCCGTAAAGCCTCTATTTCGTATAAATTTACATCTGACAGCGTTCAGCGTTGTAGCACTGGCATATAGAGCACTTCCATACGGACAAAATGATTTTCCACCATCATACTGAGACATGTCTACAGGGACACCATTTGAAACGAATATGCAATTATCAAGATAGAGCCTGCCCTTATAGGCGGCGATACCATAACCATAAATAGCACTTGATAATAGAGTATTACCTGTCGTCAATCCATTTCCAGAAAAATCGCAATCTCGGAAAAGGTAGCGCGATTGCGAAACTGAACTTTGCTGCTGACCTTCTACATATACGCCACGTGCGCCAGTCGCCGTTCTATTTGAAGTAAAGCGGCAATTGCGACACTCAATACCTTGCGAGCCACTTTTATAAAGCCCGGCTGCTGTCATATTGCAAAACTCCATATTTTCCACATAGTCAAACTGACCATAAAGATAATTGCCGGCCGTAGTTTTATCCTGAAAGCCGTATGCAATAACTCCGCCGCCGTCGTAAATCGACCTTGCGCCAGTCGGATCCATTTCAAGCGGGTTTTCTGAATTCCCCGTAAAGCCTCCGATTTGAATAACACGCTTAGTGTATACACATGAAGCCGGAAGCATATAACGACCTACCTTACAGTGAATCTCCGTGTAATCGGCAAGATTGGCGAGGCGCACAGCATTCGTCGGTGTAGTCGCACTTTCCCATGATGAGCCGTCCGCATCGTTACTGCCATCTGGGGATACGTGTATCACTTTGTCGGACATAATATTGATATCCTGAATAAACAATTGTCCGCGAGTTGTACCTGTGTAGCCGTTATTGGCAATAAATTTAAAACGATAGCGGCGATAGCTCGCGCGATTTTTCCAAGGTACAATAATGTTGTTAGATGCGTTCGCGCCTGCAGGAGCAAGGAACCTACTGCCGTATTCCATAGTGTCGTCTGACATTGGTTTATTCTCAATGATCTTAGTCCATGTCTCGCCATCATTTGAGCCATAGATTTCATACCACTTCGCAGCCGACGAATAATAGTCTTTCCAATTATTGTTGATACCCCAAATTACAAAGCGCGAGGCGATGATATCTTCGCCAGGCCTAAAGTCATCGGCAATGACATAGTCAATAATAACTGGATTCTCCTCGCTCGGTAGCGTAAAGTCTTCCTCCGATGCTGTCAAGAGACAGTAATTGGCAGCCCAGCCGTGAGCACCGTTGAAAGCGTTCGCTAATGCGCCTGCCGTCACTCTGCCTTTCACCAGTGTGATCGTAGCCTTCTTGGCGCTGTTCGCGGCAGTAGTAATATCCTCGGCCTTTGCAGAAAGTCCAGCAAAGACGAATGCAATGGCAAGCGCTACTGCGGAGATAGAGAAACGAAAATTGTATTTCATAGATTACTTCCTCTTTTTCAAGTTTCATCAAATTATAACAAAAATCCCACACCCAATGCTTCCAAATGCGCAATTTTCGCAACGCACACTTTTGCGCAAACGGATGCTTTTATGGTATAATTCAAAGCATGAACAGTGAAAAAGCGGCTAATACTGTCATTTTCTTCCGCTCTCCACAGCGGCGGGAATGGCCTGCAAATGAAAAACTCGAAGGCATATACCGCTTTGCGCGAGCAAGACAATGGAAGGTAATCACACTTGACGCTCCAAAGACAGAAATGGAGGCGCGAGCGACGATTGCTGGATGGAAGCCCATGGGATGCCTTGTCGACATGAATGCATCGCGTCGCATCTTCACACAAAAGGCGCTCTTAGGAGTACCTGCCGTATTTTTAGACTTTGACAATCGCCTGCTCGGCGGCCACACATTCCGCGTAAACCACGACCCTGTCGCAGTAGGCTCCTTAGCGGCGCAACATCTTATGGCCATGGGATGCACCAACTTTGCCTTTGTCGGCTACACGCGGCAATGGTCCTGGTCGCAAGCGCGTCTTACTGCCTTTAAAAATGCCCTCGGTACTGCCGGGCGCAAGATACGTACTTTTGAGTTGCCTGCCGGGAGCGTTCCGACAAAGAAGGAGAAAGAGGCATTAGATTCATTCCTTGCCGCCTTGCCGCGAGCGTGCGGACTGATGATGGCAAACGACGCTATTGCGGAAGAACTCTACCCTTCTTGCATCCGCATCGGGGCTTCAATACCAAATGATATCGCCGTCATCGGCGTTGACGATGACGAAAGGCTATGCAACAACCTTAAGCCGTCGCTCTCTTCGATCAGACTCGACTTCAACCAGGCCGGATGGCTTCTTGCAGAACTTCTTCATTTGCGCCTCAGTAATCAAGTGCACAATCCGACGGTGCATCATTACGAGCCGCTTGGCATCGCCCCGCGTGAGTCTACTTCCCTACCTCTTGCTCCTAAAGCTCCGCGTTCAATAGTAATGCGAATTGAGAGAGAAATTACAAAGCATGCTTTAGATGGCTATACAGTGGCGCAAATCCTATCGCCTCTCGGTTGCTCGCGCAGAAGCGCGGAAACTCATTACCGCGCCGCAAAAAACAAATCGATACTCACGGCCATACGAGAAATGCGCCTTGAACACGCGAAGAAGCTTCTTAGGGAGACGACCCTTTCGGTTGCCGACATAGCCAATGCGTGCGGCTACAAAAGAACGGCACACTTTGCAGAGTTTTTCCGCATGCGGACAGGTCAAACCTTATCCGCATGGAGGGAAAAGCACACTTCTAAATGAGAATGCTCAGCCGAGCCCAGACTCAATCGAACGTAATAAAGAACGCCGCGCTGAAGAAGTCTGGCTTCCAGATGGTAAGCACACCGTCTTTCGAGATAGTAGCTTGATTGCCAAATTGAGGATGAGGCTTAAGGGGTGTAAGGTCGTGCTTGTAGTCAAGAATTTTAGCTTTAAGCTTTGACTTCACATCAACGCCTTTAAGCTGAACATCGATTCTGCGCTTCGTGCCGCCGTAATCAACAACTAGAAGACCTTTGCGGCCATTCGCGCTCTCAACCGGGAACGTGGTGATTGTTCCCTCGGTACTTCCTGCGCAGCGCACTGCATAGTTGCGCATAATATCTCCGAAAAGTTTGAGCGCGTAAAACACCTTATACTTCTTGTGCATCGCATCCTTAAAACCCCAGCTGCCGATATGTCTGCAGCCGTAGTAAAACGCCTGATCGAGCTTTGAGTCCTGCAAATTCACGAGTGTGGCAAGCGTAAAACATGACGAGCGTATGCCGTTGTGACTGTCGGGCCCCTCCCAGATGCGCGCTTTAATCTTAGGATCGGCGCAATGCTGCATATCGCCCCATGTATAGTTCTCGCCAAAGTAGTGCCATTCGTTTACGATAAGCTCGCATTTAGTAAAACCGAACTCGTCGCACATCTTGCGCGCGCGTTCTGCGGCATCTGAAAATTCCTTTGGATTGTTAGTGTATCCGTGCCAGGAAATGAAATCGGGCTCAACTCCGGCCTCTTTGCACTTCTTAAACAAAAATCTGAAATAATCCTCCCTAAGCGAAATCGTCGCGGGCCCTCCGACCTTGATGGAATCGCCGAATTCGCTCTTGAGGCGCTTGAGGCACTTTACGAAAAGCTCCGCAAAAAGCTCAAGGCGCTTCTGCGATTTCGCATCTGTCTCGGCCTGAGTTGCCCCGCCGTCACCGTCCGGCAGGCAGAACATATTATTAAAGCCGTCAGGTTCGTTCCATATTTCCCAATAGCGGATATTCCACTTGTATCCGTTCGCCCAGCCTCGATTGTAATGGCGCACCGTGCCTGCAAAAACTTCCGCCACCTTGTCGAAGTCCTTCGGGATTAATGAATTGAAATGGACTTTAGGCCCGGAATGCTCGATTGAAGTGCCGAGACGGAAGAAGATGTCGAGCCCTACCTCCTCACGCGTGCGCTTCAAGAGATAATCTGTGGGGCCGAAAACGTAATTCTCCGGCTTTGTCGCATCAAGATGCTCAAGCGGAAACATGTGGTGCCAGTCGCACACGCGCTGATTTGGGTTTATAAGAGCCCAGTCGTGAGTGCGCGCGCTTTTAAAACCCATCGCACGGATATCGTCAAGGGCTTGCTCCGTACACGAGCAAATCATCGGGCCGAAACCTGAAGAATGAAGCTCGGGACGAAGAGGGCCTACCTTGCGGGTGAAATCGGCGACAGGGATCTTTTTATCTGATGCCATTGCAAAAGATGCAAGAGCAAACACTTGAATTAGAAGAATTAGTTTTTTCATGTTTTTCCTTTTTTGTTTTTTTTAAATCCTCAAAACTCCGACTGGATGAATTTCTCCAACGCATCCTTCCAGCGAGGCGTTCTGTACCCAAGCACATTCAATGCACTCTTGCGCAATGCTGAATTTTTCGGACGAGGCGCAGGGCGCGGAAATTCCTCTGTGGTGCACGGGACAATTTCGCGTTTAAAACGCTCTCCCATAAGACGCTTTATCTCGCAAGCAAAATCATACCACGAGCATGCCTCCTCACACGTCGCGTGCACAATTCCTGAAACTTCAGGTTTTTCAAGAATAAACGCTATCGCATCTGCGACAACCTCAGTTGATGTGGGGTTCCCCTTCTGGTCGTTGACTACTTTAAGAGCATCACCCTCCTTCGCTCCAAGCGATGCCATTGTGTGAACAAACGACGGACCTTGCGGACCGTAGAGCCACGCCGTGCGCACAATTACAGCAGAGGGGCAAAGCATCGAGATCATCCGCTCGCCCGCCAATTTAGACGCCCCGTAAACGGTCCTTGGAGAAGGAAGATCGCCCTCGCCCCACGCCCACGGCTCACGCGGAGGGTCGCCTGAAAAAACGTAATCTGTTGAAACTGCGATAAGACGAGCGCCGCATGAGGCGCATGCGAGCGCGACATTGCGAGAGCCTTCCTCGTTGATGCGGTAGGCAGTGTCCTTATTTGTTTCACAATCATCGACTTTCGTCATGGCCGCACAGTGAATGACGACATCGGGAGCGAACGAAATAATTTTCGCAAAAATCCCTTCGCTATCGGTGATGTCCCAATCGGGCAGATCTGCCGCCTCAACCGTATGCCCGCAAAGACGACGGCACAATTCTCGGCCAAGCATTCCTTTGCCGCCCGTAATTAAAATCTTCATTTATCCGTTCCCTCTCTTCCTAACAATTCAACCATGTTCGCCCCAAGAAGAATAATCTGCCAGCTCATATAGAGCCAAGCCAAGACAATGGGGATGAAAGCGAATGAACCGTAGAGCGCAGATGATTTCGCGATTCCTACTTGCGCTATTGCGCAGAGCTTCATCCATCCGCCGAACAAGAGAGCCGTAGAAACGCCGCCCCAGAAAGCATTGCGGAACGTTACGCGGCAATTTGGAAGAAACCAGAACACGAATGAAAAGACGAGAGTCGACATTCCGAAAGTAAAAGCAAATCTGAGAAAATACGAATCGAGAAGAGTTACGAGATGGACTCCGAGCCATTTCGTGACGTAAGTTACATCTGATGTTGCAAGAATTATGCTCCGCACGGCTCCCATCACGGGAAAGGACATTGCGGCGGCGGCGAAAACTGGTACGACCGTAAGAATAAGAAGATACGCCAGCGCGCGCTTCCATATTGGACGCGGCTGAGGAACAGACCATATCTGATTGAAGCTTTCCTCCACCATACTCAGCGAGGAAACTATCGTCCAAAGCAAAAAACAAAAACCAATCCAGCCGAATGTGCCGATATCAAATGCGTCAATCCGCTCAAACAAAGTATTTGCAACTGTCCTTGCCTGCTGGGCGAACGCTTCTACTGCGGCGCGCCCGGCCTCGCGCTTCTCTTCGGACTCGAGCGCGGATACAGAAGATGCGATAACACTCTCACGGCCATTTTCAATTTCAGTTATAAAAACATCAATCTGCCTGTTGATATAACCTTTAGCGTAATCGTCTACACCTACGGCTTTTGCAAAAACAAGGACGCAGCACAAAACAGGCATTACCGCAAGAAGAGAAAAATACGTAAGTCCTGCCGCATGCATTGAGCAGCGGTTGTCAAGAAAGTTACGTACAAGAGCCGAGCACCAAAGAAAAATTTTCTTCATGCGTTGTATTATACCATCTAATGGCGCACTTGTGAGAAAAAAAGAGAGTTGCGCAGAATTTAGCGCAACTCTCTTCGTATGCCTCAGGCAGCGGTCTTACTTGACCTCAACTTCAGCACCAGCCTTCTTGAGCTG
>JAGBXE010000013.1 GCA_017629455.1 Kiritimatiellia bacterium | reverse complement strand
GTGGTAAAACTGTAGTATCCTCAGGGGAGGCTGTTAGCACATTTACGTCAGATGGGGCAATTACATTTCATCAGAATTTGATAGTTGAGTTTTTGTTGGTTGGCGGCGGCGGCGCAGGTGGAGCGTATGCCGGCGGCGGAGGCGGCGGCGGAGGTGTCGTTCATGTTTCTCAGTCGTTTCTCCTGGCAGTTACTTATAATAATACAGTTGGCCGGGGTGGCGTTGCCGTTTGGATGAAGGAGGATTCAGCGAGAGCTAACGGTACAGTTTCTTCGTTTGGCAGATGGCAAGCGTTAGGCGGTGGCGCTGGTGGAACAGGAAGCGGTGTTGCAGCAGGGTCAAATTCTCAATATAGTTTGTGCGGTTTTATGGCGTGTACAGGCGCTAATGGCGGTGGCGCTCCTGCATACACGGAATCTAACACGTACGATCCTCAAAGAAGTTATTCTGGCGCGTTGCCGATCGACGCTTCGGGATTTGCCGGAGGGGCAAGCTCTCACCCTGCCGCTGGCGGTGGTGCAGGTGCTGGTGAAAAAGGCGGTGATGCAATTCACTCGGGCGACTCTAATTCTTCTGGTTATGCTCCTGGTTGCGGTGGTGCAGGTGTTCTCTGCGAGATTACTGGCGAGCCCCTTTATTATGGCGGTGGTGGTGGCGGCGGCGCTCGTATGGCGGGTAGCAGCCCTTCGCCTGCCGCTACAGGCGGGCTTGGCGGCGGCGGCGCGGGGGCGCTTGGCTCGACAGGTTCTTCTGCGGATAAGCAGCCCTGCGGAATGCCTGGCGTTGACGGGCTTGGCGGTGGTGGCGGCGGCGGCGCTGGTTTATATCATATTCCGCCAAATTTTGCCGACGGGTATGGTCTTGGCGGGCGCGGAGGCGATGGTATTGTAATTGTCCGTTACAAAGTTGTTCCTGCGGGGATGCGTCTTATTCTTAAATGAAGTTCCTTACATTTATAGGGTCGGTATTTTCTGCTGCTGTTATTTCTGCAGCTACATTTGAATATACTCTTACCAAGGATGCGAATGTTACGCTCGTTATAGAAGATGTCGAAGGGCGTCGCATTCGCAACCTTGTTTCAGATCAGTTTCGTAAAAGCGGAACTCATGTTGAAACATGGGATGGGCGCAATGATTTTGGAGAGAGTGTTGAAGTAGGTGTATACCGCTGGCGAGGCATAGCGCACGGTCCGGTGACTGCGCATTGGCGCGGCTCGTTTTACTCGCCCGGTTCAACGCCGTGGAAACAGCATACTCGTCCTGGCGGGTGGAACCTTAGGGCTAGCGGAGCGGGAGGCTGGCTTTCCGATCATGTGGCGCCTTGGTGCCTTTTTACCGACAGCAAGCACGTTTACATCGGTTGTAAGACGGCCGAGGCGGGAGACTCAATAATCCAATGTGATTTAAATGGGAATAAAAAGTGGGGGACACTCTGGCTCGGGTTGTCTGGCGCTCATGCGTTATGTACTGATGGTGATATCTTGCATGTAGCGGGCGAAGGCTTTTGGATGGGCGAGCGCCTTGGTGTTAATCTCTTTAATATCAAGGATTACAAATGGGTGCCATTGCCTCAAGAGGTAAAATCACGCCATATTCAACACGATTCAGCCTTAGTGCGTGAAAATTCTACTGATTTTTCAGGAATTCAAGGCCTCTTTTTGACATCAAATAAAATAGCGGTTATTCTTTCTGATAAGCGGCGAGTTTCGTATTTCAATCGTGATAATGGGCTTTGGAGCCATGATGAACCTTTTTCAGTTTTAAAGAAACTTCTTCGTAAGCCGTCGACTAAAATTCTTCACGGTATTGCAACTGACGCTGATGGTAATCTGTATAGATGCGACACGAATTCGTCAGAGCAATGTGTTAAGGTCTTTGCGCCAAATGGTCGCCTCATTCGCAGAATCGGTAAGCGCGGCGGTCGTGTAGAAGGCGTTTACGATCCTTTGGCAATGGGTAATCCTGTTGATGTCGCAATTGACGCAGTAGGTCACGTTTGGGTGTGTGAGAATTCATTTCTTCCCAAGCGTGTGAGCGTTTGGACGCGTGAAGGTAAGCTTGTCCGTGAATATGTCGGTACGCCCTATTACGGTGGTGGAGGGTCGATCGACAAAGCCGGGCGCTACGCCTATTATAGCGGAATGCGCTTTGCGCTCTCGGGCGATCTTTCAAGCGCGTCACTTGATTCTATTCTGTTCGATCCCGACAGGCATAAGGACATTCCTTTCCCTGTGCGAAAGATTCGTGATTGGGCGCTGCCTGGGCCGTCGACAGTACGGGAAGTTGGCGGCAAGACGTTCCTTGTGTCGGACGACGGCCCTTGCCGCACATCAACATTTATAGGTGAGATTGTCGGCGATAGGCTTGAGCCTCGCGTCGTTTACGGCAAAACAACTGTCTCGAACGGTAAAGGTGTTAATCGTGAGACGGGTGTCTTTTTCTGGCAGAATGGTCAGAAGGTTGAGTCGGAGCTTTATCGATACGGCAGCGAGTGGTCGATGCGCTTAGGTCCGGCGATGGAGATTACTTTAAAAACAAAAGATGGCAAGAGCCTTGCGATTTTTTCGCCCGATAAAAACGGGCTTTATGATTTTACTCGGCCCGAAATAGTTGCGCTTCCAGAATCCTTTGCGCGCGTCTGTTCGCTTTCATGGCTTCCGGACGGAAAGGGCTTTGTAATTAACCGAGGAGGCTGCGGCGACCAAGGGGCAAAAGAAAACCTTTTTGGAGTTGTCGCGCGTGATGGTGGGAAAGTTTTATGGTCATATCCTAATCCGTATCCTTCCAATACTCACAACTCGCCGATTCCTCGCCCAGGGGAACTTCGCCACACACTGGGAATAGAAGGCTTTAGCAAGGCTTTTGAAGGTGGCCTAATGATTCTTAATGGGAATAAGGGTACGCGCTACTTGTTTACTTGCGACGGCTTTTTTGTTACTGAGCTTTTTGGAGATGCAAGGGTATGCCCTTCAACGCAAAATTTGCCGGAAGCCAAAAAAGGAATGGTGTTTTCTCAAAATTCACTTTCGGATGAATGTTTTGGCGGTTGGTTTGGTGATGTTAAAAATCGCCCGTGTCTAATCGTTGGAAAAGATTCTCTTAATATTTGCACATTAGAGGGCGTGCAATCTATCTGCAGGCTTAGTGGAGGTGATATTGCCATCAAGAAAAAAGCGCCGCCAATTTCTGAAATTCCCCTTGCCGCGCGCGGGCCCGCGCGAACTGTCAGGGCGGCTGGGTTTGGGCTTAATCATACGTGGTGGAAATTGGCTGAACACGCATTTCCCGCGGCAGACCCGGTAGCTCGATTTGCTCTTGGCTGGTCGGAAAATAATCTGACACTTTATTATGATGTTGACGATAAAACTCCATTTGAAAATGGAGGAGACGATAGTACAACCTTGTTCCATACGGGAGACGCATTAGATTTCCGTTGGGCTTCGGATGTTAATGCCGATCCTAAACGCCGTAAACCCGTAGAGGGCGATCAGCGTTTTGTTATTGCGCCGTTCGCAGGAAAGATTATAGTTATGCACTATAATTATGTTGATCGCTCATTTGCAGGCGAGGCTAAGGTTTTTGCTTCGCCTGTGGGGAGAGTTTCTGTTCGGCGCATAGAAGAAGTTAAAGAGGCTAAAGTTACGCTCAACCGTAGGGTTGGTGGGTATTCTGTTCGTGTAGATATACCATGGAAAGAGCTGGGCGAAAAGACGCCTTTTGTGCGTGGCGTTCGCCGCGCCGATCCCGGTGTTATCTTTGGAGATATAACTGGAACACGTGTTGTGCGTCGTCAATATTTGTTTGATCTTGGAAGCCAAGAAGTTTCAGATATGCCATCAGAAGTAAGTATTAATCCTTCATCATGGGGCGAGTTTGAGTTTTAATGCGTTCAGTTGTTAGGTTTGGGCATTTATGGTAAAATTACTCGTATGAAGAAGGTAACTGTAGATAAAGGCGTTTCGTTCGGCGGCGGCAAGCTTGTTTTCATCGCTGGGCCGTGTGTTATGGAGTCGCGCGCGATGACATTGGATCTCGCAGCGAAGCTTTCGGCGCTGGCGCGCGAACTTAAAGTTGGTTTTGTTTTCAAGGCAAGTTTTGATAAAGCAAACCGTACGAGTGTAGATTCGTTCCGCGGGCCCGGGATAGACGAGGGGCTTGATATTCTCGCTGAGGTGCGTTCTAAGTACGGTGTGCCTGTTCTTACCGATGTTCATGAACCTTGGCAATGTGCGAGAGTGGCGGAGGTTTGCGATATTCTTCAGATACCTGCGTTTCTTGCAAGGCAAACCGATCTTGTTTTAGCAGCAGGTGCAACGGGAGCAGTTGTTAATGTTAAGAAGGGGCAGTTTATGGCTCCTGAAGACATGGCGCAGGTCGTTAAGAAGATCGAATCGACCGGTAATAAGCGCATAATACTTTGCGAGCGTGGTTCTTCGTTTGGATATCGTAATTTAGTAGTTGATATGCGTTCGCTGCCGATTATGCGCTCGCTTGGCTATCCTGTGGTGATGGATGCTACTCACGCAGTTCAGCACCCGGGCGGGCTTGGCGGAGCTTCCGGGGGCGACGGCAAGTATGCTCCTATTATTGCGCGCGCAGCTGTCGCAGTCGGCGTTGATGGCGTTTTCATGGAAACACACATTAATCCTAAAGTCGCCAAGAGTGACGCGGCAAACGCTATTCGCTTTGCGGAAGTTAAGCGTCTGTGGCGCACTTTGATTAAAATTAATTCTGCCGTTGCCGAATAATTTGTCGCCCGAGGCGAAACGTCTTTTGCGAGATGTTTTTAAGATTCGTTTCCAAGGAAGTTTAGCGTTATGAAAAAGACGATTACAGATAACGTTGTCGATCCTGATATTCTTTCGTTTACCGTTGGTGAAGATCCCGTTTTGGATTTGGCTCTTGCCAAGTGGGATTGTATGGGAACTGCCGCGCATGTAACGATGCTTTCGCAGATGAAGGGTCTTGCCAAGCCAATTGTTACAAAAGCAGAAGCTTCGAAGGTTCGTCGCGAGCTAGGGCGAATCGTAGCTCAAGCTCAGAAGGGCGAGTTTGAAATACGCCTTGACGACCAAGATGTTCATATGGCCGTCGAGCGTATGCTCACTGAGAAACTCGGTGATTTAGGCAAAAAGATTCATACCGGTAGGTCGCGTAACGATCAAGTTGCAGTAGATGTAAGGCTTCATATGAAGTCAGAAATTCTGGCTGCAGAGACAGAGGTTTGCAACTTGGCGAAAGCACTTTGTGCGTTTGGTTCGTCTGCTGGTGCAATCCCGCTTGTCGGGCGTACCCATTTGCAGCCTGCAATGCCATCTACCGTTGAAATGTGGGCTACGGGTCATGCGGAAATGATTCTCGACCAGCTTGAGAATCTTGAAGCTGCCTATCGCCTTGCTGATTTAAATCCTCTTGGCAGCGCCGCTGGCTATGGAGTTCCGCTTCCGCTCGATCGTGCGCAAACGACGCGTCTTTTGGGCTTTTCAAGGACGCTTCATAATTGCTTCGGCGCTTCTATGGCCCGCGGCGAGTGTGAGGCGGCGCTTTTGTCGGCGCTGTCGCAGTTGATGGCAGTGCTTTCCCGTTTGGCGCAGGATATGATTCTCTTTTCAATGCCGGAGTTTGCTTATTTTAAACTTCCACGCGCTTATTGTACGGGTTCGTCGATAATGCCCCAAAAGTTCAATCCCGACGTCCTGGAACTCGTTCGTTCTAAAGCTGCGCAGGTATTAGGGTTGCAGACAGCGGCAGTTTCGCTTTTGCATGCAATGCCTGGTGGGTATAACCGCGATCTCCAGGACTGCAAAAAGCTTTATATGTCGGGCGTTGAGACAACGCGAGTGACGCTGCGCATTCTCGAAAAAGTTGTTAAGGGTACGAAGGTTGACGCCGACATCTGCCGTAAGGCTTTTACGCCCGGTGTTTTCGCTACCGACGTTGCGCTTGCAAAAGTTGCTGCCGGCACACCGTGGCGCGACGCTTACCATGAAGTGCGCGATCAATTTGCCGCGCTCTATGAAGTAAGCGCGCAGAAGTTGCTAATTTAGATCCCGATGACGCCGTTGCCGCCAAGAGCCATGAAGGCACTTGTAAGGGCATCGACCGTGCGTATTATAAACAGCGCATATCTGGTGCGCTCTCGTCGGCCAAGAAGCGTATTTCGGCATTGGAAAAGTGCTGCAAGAACCTTCTTAAGTAAAAAGCAAACGCACATTGGCAGCGATGAATCTTATAGAGGTCCGTAACCTTCGTGTGCGCTACGGAGCCTTTGAGGCTGTCCGAGGTGTTGATTTTACACTTGGCGAAGGCGAGATACTAGGCATTGTCGGCGAGTCTGGTAGCGGCAAGTCGACGATTGCAAAGGCGCTTATGGGGCTTGAAAAACCTAGCGCAGGCAAAATACAAGTTGCCTCAGGCGTCAGGATGCAGATGGTCTTTCAGGATGCTGTAGGCTCGCTTAATCCGAGGATGACTGTAAGAGATACACTTTCGGAAGTGCTTTCCTGCTATAGGCCAAGTAAATCTGAAAGGCTCAATAGTGGCTATACGCCTGAAAGCCTCCTTTCGTTAGTAGGGCTTAACGCGGCAGTTCTCGATCAATATCCTAGAGAAATGTCGGGCGGGCAATGTCAGCGCGTTTCTATCGCTCGTGCGCTAGCTTGTTCGCCGCAAGTAATAGTGGCTGATGAGCCAGTATCAGCCCTTGATGTTTCAGTTCAGGCTCGTATTTTAAATTTGTTGCGCGATCTTCGCCAGAGGCTTGGATTGTCGGTACTTCTAGTTGCTCACGATTTGGCTGTCGTCAGAAATATATGCGATCGCGTCTCGGTTATGGAAAAAGGCGTTTTTGTTGAGACGGGTTTAGCAGATGAGATTTTCTCCTCTCCATCATCCGATTATACGCGCCGGCTTATCGCTGCCGTTCCAGATGTCGGGCGCAGTTTTTTGACCGCAAAATGAATTGTGGTATAATACGGATGTGATGAAAAACATTGAAAGAATTGAATTCGCGGCAGAACGTAAGAAGGAAATGAATTGTTGCCAAGCCGTGCTCGTGGCGTTTGCTTCCGAGCTAGGCATGGACGAAGAAAAACTTCTTAAGTTCGGTTCTGGTTTTGGCTCAGGCCTTTGTACGATGGAAGGCACTTGCGGCGCGCTCATAGGCGCTGTTATGGTTTCTTCTTTGCTTGCCGAAAAGGGCGGCGAAAGAGCTGCTTCTCGCGCAATATTTGAGCGGTTTAAGGAGCTTTGCGGTGCAACCGCCTGCCGCGATTTAAAGGGTATCGACGCGGGCAAACCTCTTTGTTCATGCGAAGACTGCGTTAGAAATGCCGTTCTTGCATCTTGTGAGGTTTTAGATATCAAATAACTTGTTTGAGCATGAAGATTTTCAATAGTCCCACCAAACTTCAATTATGGTGTCGTCAGCGTTCGCGTGAAGGTAAGCTTATTGCGCTTGTGCCAACGATGGGATATTTGCACGAGGGGCATCTTTCGCTTATTAAACGCGCAAAGCAGAAGGGCGCGGACGAAATTGTCGTTTCGATTTTCGTTAATCCCGTTCAGTTTTGTCCTGGCGAGGATTACGAGAAATATCCGCGTGATGAAAAGGCCGATCTTGAGAAGTGTCGCGCGGCAGGGGCTACGGCAGTTTTTCTTCCGACGCCCAAAACAATGTATTTAGACCATCATTCCGTCTATGTCGTTGAGGAGGAGCTTTCTCTTGGCTATTGCGGAGCGCGGCGTCCTGGGCATTTCCGCGACGTGTGTACAGTAGTAGCTAAACTTTTCAACATTGTACGCCCAGACATTGCCGTCTTCGGTCAAAAAGATTATCAGCAGGCGATGGTCATAAAACGCATGGTGCGCGATTTGAATTTCGGCATCAAGATTGATGTCGCGCCCATCGTCCGAGAATCGTCGGGTTTAGCAAAATCAAGTAGGAACACGTATTTAAGTGACGAGGAAAGGAAGCGCGCCTCAGTGATTTCAGCAGCACTTAAGGATGCTAAGGCCGGCCGCCTGACGAGCGTTGCGGAAATAAAACGTGCTATATCTAAGGCTGGGCTTAAAGTTGATTACGTCGAAT